>JANYAN010000505.1 GCA_025361305.1 Burkholderiales bacterium | reverse complement strand
GCTCCAGATACTCGGGCGGCGCTTCCTTGCCGGTCCAGAGGCTCTTTAGCGCCAGGACCACCAGCTCGGTCGGGTGCTCACTGGCGTGTTTGAGTTTCTGCAGCGCCCGCACGATGTTCAGCTCGTCGGGCGTGAGGTCAGTGCCGAACGGGAAATCGGGCAGCAGGCCGGCATCGGTCCAGGGGTGGAGCTTGCTTTCCAGCACCTCGGGCAGGTTGTGGCGGAATCGTTCAGGCACCTGGTAGTGCATGTCGAGCTTGCCGTGGGCCTTGGCCTGCGCCGCCAGCTCTTCCTGAAAGCGCGAATCGGCCACGGCGATCAGGCGCTTGACGCATTCGCCGTCGGACTGGCCGCGCAGTTCGGCCACGCCGTATTCGGTGACGAAGATGTCGCGCAGGTGGCGCGGGATGGTGACGCTGCCGTAGTTCCAGACGATGCTGCTTTTCAGACCGTCTTTGTTCTCGTGGGTGGCGCGCAGCATCATGATCAGCCGGGCATCCGGCAGCGCGTGCGCCATCGCCACGAAGTTGTATTGCCCGCCGACACCGCTCACCACTTGGCCCGACTCCAGCGTATCGCTGGCGGCCGCGCCCAGCAAGGTGACGATCATCGTGGTGTTCATGAAGCGGGCCACGCGCCGCTGCGCGCGCTTGAGCTCTTCCTGTCCGTACAGCTGGTTGATGAAGTCGATCCGCGTCATGTCGATCCTGGCCAGCTCCTGGGGCGCCATGCTGCGCAGCCGCTCGTAGAAATCGCGCGGGCCGATGAAGAAGCCGCCGGTCATGAAGATGCCACCCTTCAGGCGCGGGCCCAGCATGGCCTGGCACGCGACGGTGAAGGCCGCCTCGTCCATCAGGTCGGCGCTGCAGCGATGCCCGCCCAGCACCAGCTGGCCGCCCTCCAGCACGACTTGCTGGCGCAGGACGCCGATCCCTTGCAGATAGGCCAGGTCGCCGGGCGCCAGCGGTGACTGCACGCGCCCGGCCGCCAGCAGCGCGTGCAGCGTCCTGGGCGTGACGGTCTCGTCGGCGATGGCGCCGCTGTTGAGCAGCTGCTGCAGCACCGTGTCGCCGAACACTTCGCGGCGGACGATGCCGGCCTCGATCAGCCGCAGGAACCCGTTGACGAACATTTCCGAGCAGCCGTACAGACCCTTGTCGAAGCGGCCCAGGTCGCGGCCGGCCAGCCCGTCGGGGCACAGCGAATCGAGGATGTGCCGGTATTCGTCGCCGTGCCGGTCGCGCACGATCAGGGCCTGGGCGATCGCGTCGCCCAGCGCGCCGATGCCGATCTGCAGCGTGCCGCCGTCGCTCACCAGGCTGGAGGCGTGCAGGCCGATGGCGTAGTCGGCCGCGGTGACCCGGTTGTTGGGCGGCGCGAAGACCGTGTGGGTGCCAGCCGGGTCGGTCACCACCACGTTGAAGAATTCGGGCCCCACCTCGGCAGTGTTGGGCATGAAGGGCATCTGCCTGTTGACCACGCCCACCACCGTCAGCGGCATGTGGCCGGCCCGGAATTTCTCGATCACCTCGAACACCACGTCGGGGTTGCTGGACAGGCTCAGGCGCAGGCCGCCTTCGGCCTGCCGGGCGCCGACGGCCTGGGCGATGACGTTCATTCCCTGCAGCGCCATGTCGCGCGCGATGTAGGTGTAGTTGGTCGAGATATAGCTCTGCTGCGCCACCGGGTTGTTCAGGTAGTCGCCGGTCTTCATGAAGACCTCGTGCACCTCGATGTTGGGCGGCAGCCCGGCGCCGCGCAGGTCTTTCACATAGTCCAGGTCCGGGTAATCGCCGAACACGCGTTCGACCAGCGGCGCCAGGAAGTGCTGCTCCAGCTCGGTCTTGCCGACCGGTTTTTCCAGCGACAGCGCGGTGATGATCTTCAGCCGCCGCGACGGGTTCGACCTGATGCGACGGTAGAGGGCATTGACGAAGGGGTTGGGCTTGCCCACGCCCAGCGGAATCCCCAGCACGATATCGCCGGGGGTAGTGTCCAGCACATGGTCCACCGCCGCGGCAATGGAATCCATCATCAGGGGGTAGGGCATGGTGTTTCGGGTCGCCTTCGCGGCCACGCCGGCCGATGCCTTCAACTTTAGCCGCTGGCGTTGCTATTGCGTACCTTGAAAATCCGCCATTTCGTGGTGGATTTTCAAGGTGAAATGAAATAACATGGCGTCCCATGAAACTCGAACGCTCTGTTCTGAAGCGCCGCATCCAGTGGTATCTGCAGTTCTTCAGGGCCGTCGAGCTGGTGGGCCCCCGACAGATCGGCAAGACCACCCTGGCCAGGGAATGGGTGTCTGCCGATTCAGACCACTACTTCGATCTTGAAGACCCGTTCTCGCGGCAGAGGCTGCAGCCGCCAATGGAAACACTGGCCGGCCTCGATGGGCTGGTCGTGATCGACGAAGTGCAGCACGACCCCAAGCTGTTTGAGCAGCTGCGCGTGCTGATCGACAGGCCGTCTCACATTGATCTTCCGGGCCAGTATCTTCTCCTTGGCAGCGCGTCTCCCCGCGCCATGCACAAGAGCGAGTCACTGCTAGGGCGGATTGGAACCGTGGAGGTGTCGGGCCTGACAATTGCCGAAACCGGTGCAGACGCACAGGCTGTCAGCCGCCTTTGGCTGCGCGGCGGCTTCCCGCAAGTATTTCTGGCCCAGAGCGATGAAGAAAGCGTGGCACTGCGTACCGACATCGTCAACCGGTACTTGTACAGCGATCTTCCGCAACTCGGCATGAACGTGGCCGCGCCGATGATGATCCGTTTCTGGCAGATGATCGCGCACTACCATGGGCAGACCTGGAACGCTGCGGAACCCGCAAGGTCTCTGGGCATTGGCGAAACCACGGTTCGCCGCTATCTGGACTACCTGACACAGACGTTCATGGTCAGGCAATTGCAGCCGTGGCACCAGAACCTGGGCAAGCGGCAAGTCAAGGCGCCGAAGATCTACTTCCGTGACAGCGGCCTGCTGCATCAACTGATGGGAATTCGCACCCACGCACAGCTGCTGACCCACCCGGCCAGCGGTGCGAGCTGGGAAGGCTTCGCGCTGGAGCAGGTGCTGCGCATTGCCGAACCCGATCAAGCTTATTTCTGGGCGACGCAAGCCGGGGCTGAGTTGGACCTCCTGATGTTCAAGGGCAGCCAGCGTGTGGGCGTCGAATTCAAACGAGCCGACGTGCCGAAGGTAACAGCCAGCATGCGAATTGCGATGCAAGACCTTAAGCTGGACGCCCTCTATGTTGTCTATCCAGGGCTACACCGCTTTTCCATGGGAGAGGGCATCGAGGCAGTGCCGCTCTGGGCGATGCTTCCTTCGGGGTAGGCGGATTCCGTTGGCACGTCGCGCTCAGGCCCCAACCGCCACCTGCATCGCGTCGTACTCGAACAGCCAGTCGTAACGACGACGCACGGCCTCGGGTTCCCACTCGGTGTCTACGTAGGCCTCGGCGCGCGCCGGGTCGGCAAGTTGTGGATTGTGGAAACGGGCGGCGTTGTCTTGCGATCGGTTCACGATGTCGGCCGTGCGTTGCCAGCGCAAGGCCTCGAAGCGCTTGAATGCCTGTGCAGGCGTGGCGTTCGCGGCCATGCAGCGCACCATGACCATCGCGTCTTCGACGGCCATGCCGGCGCCCTGCGCCAGGAAAGGCAGCGTGGGATGGGCCGCGTCGCCCAGCAGGCAGATGTTGCCCTGCGCCCAGCCGTGGCATGGCAGGCGGCCCAGCAGCGCCCACTTGAAGGGATGCTCGATTTGCCCCATCAGCAGCCGCACGTCGGCATGCCAGGGCGCGAAATCGCGCAGCAGCTCTTCTGGCGTGCCGGCATCCGTCCACGACTCTGCGCGCCAGTCGCCGCGCTCGACGATGCCCACCACGTTGAGCAACTGGCCCGCGCGCACCGGGTAAGTGATCACGTGGGCGCCGGGGCCCACCCAGTTCGTGCCTACGGGCGTGCGCAAGGCCTCTGGCACGCGCTCCATGGGCACCAGGCCGCGCCACGCCATGAGGCCGGTGAACCTGGCTTTGTCTTCGCCGAGTATCTGTTCGCGCACCACCGAGTGCACGCCATCGGCGGCAATCAGGGCGTCGGCCTCGTACATTCGCCCGTCGGCCAGCATGAAGCGCACACCGGTGGCGCTGTTCTTGGCGCGGACAACGCGTGAACGCAGGGCCAGCGCCTCAGGTGCGCGTGTGCGCACCGCGTCCAGCAGCACCTGGTGCAAATCACCGCGATGCACCATCCAGTAGGGCGCGCCGAAGCGTGCCCGGCAATCTTCCCCCAGGTCGAACAGCTTCCAGCGCCGCCCGCTGGACCAGAGGCGGATTTCCTTGCCGTGCGCCTCACTGACCAGGGGCAGCAGTGCAGGGCCAAGGCTGAGCGCCTGCAGCACGCGGGTGGCATTGGGCGAGAGCTGCAGGCCGGCGCCCACTTCACCCAGCTGGCTGGCCTGCTCGTACACCGTCACGGTGAAGCCCTGCTGGATCAGGGCGAGCGCCGTGCACAGGCCGCCGATGCCGGCGCCGGCAATGGCGATATGGGGCACGGGTGTTATCGGCACGGCAATCAGTTGGCCTTGATGTTGTTGGCCTTGGCCACGGCCGTCCACAGCTCGATTTCCTGGGCGATGGTCTTGCCGAATTCAGCCGCGGTATTGCCCACGGCACGAATCTCAAGCGCCTGCAGCCGCTCTGCCATCTCGGGCAGGGCCATGATGCGCATCATTTCGTCCTGCAGCCGTTTCACGATTGGCGCCGGTGTGCCGGCGGGGGCCAGCAGGCCGCTCCAGAGCGTGACGGCCAAGTCGACCCCCTGCTCGCGCA
>JANYAN010000502.1 GCA_025361305.1 Burkholderiales bacterium | reverse complement strand
GCTCCAGATCTGAGTGTGCAGTTCCACGAAGCGTGGCTGGTGCCGGACTTCGGCCACATCGCGCGGGCGGGGCAGATCGATCTCGAATTCACCGATCGGCCGGGTTCCGGGGCCGGCCGAGAGGACCACCACGCGGTCGCTCCTCGCGATGGCCTCATCAAGGTCGTGGGTAATGAACAGCACGGCCTTGCGGCGGGCCGCCCACAGCGCCAGGACCTCGTTTTCCATCAGTTGCCGGGTCTGGATGTCCAGGGCGCTGAAAGGCTCGTCCATCAGGATGATGTCCGGATCGAGCGCCAGCGTCTGGGCCAGCGCCGTGCGCTTGCGCATGCCGCCTGACAACTGGTGCGGGTAGCGGTCGCCAAATTCGCCAAGACCCACACGCTCCAGCCAGGCGCGGGCCTGCTCCCTGGCCTGCCCATCAGGTATGCCGTGGTACTGCAGTCCGACCATGACGTTATCGATGGCACTGCGCCAGGGCATCAAGGCCTCGGTCTGGAACATGTAGCCGGCGCGGCGATTGACCCCCACCAGCGGCTCGCCAAAGACCAGGACCTGGCCCGACGAGGCCTCAAGCAGGCCAGCGCCGATGTTGAGCAAGGTCGACTTGCCGCAGCCGGTCGGGCCGACCACCGAGACAAACTCGCCAGCACGGATGCGCAGCGTCGTCTCGGACACCGCGTTGTAGCGCTGCTGGGAACCGTCGCGGGAACGGAAGGTGACGGTGATGTCGTTGAGTTCCAGCGCGTATTGCGGCATGCGCGGAAGTTTAAGCCTTGAAGTGCTCTTTGGCCCTGCGGGCAAAATCGTTGGTGTAGGTCCTGCGCAGTTCGATCTTGTCGGCCTTGATCGACGGATCGAAGCTTGCCAGCGCCCGCAGTGCCGTTCGCGTCCCTTCCTCGGGCATCAGGCCATCCAGGGCAATGGCTTCGCGCACCTTGTTGAACGAAGCGAGATACAGCGCCCGGTCGCCCAGCAGGTAGCTTTCCGGTACCGTCTTGATGATGTCGCTGGGCCCGGCGGTCTGCAGCCATTTGAGGCCGCGCACGATGGCATTGGCAAGCGCCTGGCAGGTGTTGGGATTCTTCTGGACGAACTCAACGGGTGCATACAGGCATGCGGCCGGCATCGGGCCGCCGAACACTTCGATCGTGCCCTTGAGCGTGCGCGTGTCGCTGATGATCTTGACGTCGCCCTTTTGCTCCAGCATGGTCATCACCGGGTCGGTGTTGCTCATGGCGTCGATCTGGCCCGAACGCAGCGCCGCGAGCGCGCCGGCCGCCGTGCCGACGCCGACATAGCTCACCTCGCTGGGCTTGATCCCGGCGCGCGACAACACCAGGTTGGCCACCATGTTGGTCGACGAACCGGGTGCCGACACGCCGATCTTCTTGCCCCTGAGGTCCGCCAGCGTCTGGTAATTGGGCACTGCCTTGGTGGAGACGCCCACGGCGATCTGCGGTGCCCGGCCCTGCAGCACGAACGCCTCGATGAACTGGTTCTTGCCCTGCATGTTGATGGTGTGCTCATAGGCGCCCGAAACGACGTCCGCGGAACCGCCCACCAGCGCCTGAAGCGCGCGCGCGCCGCCAGCGAAGTCGGAAATCTCCAGGTCAAGGCCCTCCGCCTTGAAGTAACCCAGCTGCTCGGAAATGGTCAATGGCAGATAGTAGAACGCAGCCTTGCCGCCAACGGCCAGAGAGATCCTGGTCTTCTCAAGTTTGCCCTGGGCGCGCAATGCCGGCGCGGCAATTGCCGCGGCAGCCAGCAACGCCGCGGAACTGAATCGGCGGCGCGTGAAAAACGCGTTGTTCATGTGGCTATCCCTATCTTTTTTTGGTGAAACAAGCTTACTCACGCACCATGCGGGCCGCATCGGGAACATCCCGTGCGGGTTTTCACGTAAGTTAGCCGCTCATCGGCGGCAGCGGCTATCGGCGGTCAACCAGCGCGTGGGCAATCGTCCCCAGATCGACATATTCCAGTTCGCTGCCGGCCGGCACACCCCTGGCAAGACGCGTCACCTTCAGGCCCCGCGCCCGGAGCGCCTCGCCGATCACGTGCGCAGTCGCTTCACCCTCGGCGGTGAAGTTGGTCGCCAGGATGACTTCCTGGACCTGGCCGTCGGTTGCGCGGGCAAACAGCTTGGCCAGGCCGATGTCTGCGGGGCCAATGCCATCGAGCGGGCTGAGCTTGCCCATCAGCACGAAGTACAGGCCCTTGAACGCTGCTGTGCGTTCCACTGCCGCCTGGTCGGCGGGTGTCTCAACGACACACAGCTTGCTGCGGTCACGCCGCTCATCCAGACAAGTGCTGCAGACGTCGCTTTCGGTGAACGTGTGGCACAGGCTGCAATGGCGGATGCTGGACACCGCCTGCTGAAGCGCCTGGGCCAGCCGCCGCGCGCCTTCACGGTCGTGCTGCAGCAGATGAAACGCCATGCGTGACGCCGATTTGATCCCCACGCCCGGCAACCTGCGCAGCGCGTCGATCAGCGCATTGAGTGCATTGTTGTCGGCCATTCAGCAATCAGTCGGGATCAGAATGGAAATTTCATGCCTCCCGGCAGGCTGGGCATCCCCTGGGTCAGCTTGCCCAGCTTCTCCTGTGAAGTTTCCTCGGCCTTGCGCACCGCGGCGTTGAAGGCAGCCGCCACCAGGTCCTCGAGCATGTCCTTGTCGTCGGCCAGCAGGCTCGGATCGATGCTGATGCGCTTGACGTCGTGCTTGCAAGTCATCGTGACTTTCACCAGCCCGGCGCCCGACTCTGCAGTGACTTCGATGTGGGCTAGCTCCTCTTGGGCCTTCTTCAGGTTGTCCTGCATGGCCTGGGCCTGCTTCATGAGTCCGGCCAATTGGCCTTTGTTGAACATGGTGTGTTTCCTTCAGCTATTCGATAGGGGCTTGATGCTGCCAGGCACGATTCTCGCGCCAAAGTCGCGCATCATCTCCTGGACAAAGGGATCGGCCAGGATGATC
>JANYAN010000431.1 GCA_025361305.1 Burkholderiales bacterium | reverse complement strand
CCGGCGCGACGCGTCGCGCACCGCTGGAAAAGTTCGTCCTGGGGTCGGTGCTCGTTCTGCTGGTCGCAGATGCCTTGCAAGTGAGCCATACGGCAATGGCGGTTCTGGCCGTCGCCGGCGCCGCCGGGCATCTGATGCGCTGGTTGCTCTGGCGGCCCTGGAAGACGCTGGGCGAGCCGCTGGTGTGGGTGCTGCACGTTGCCTACCTCTGGATTCCATCGCACCTGTTGCTGCG
Organism: Burkholderiales bacterium; assembly: GCA_025361305.1. Taxonomy (GTDB): domain Bacteria; phylum Pseudomonadota; class Gammaproteobacteria; order Burkholderiales; family Burkholderiaceae_C; genus Ramlibacter. The sequence goes on along the minus strand of JANYAN010000431.1, from coordinate 2,971 downwards.
CGCTCTGGCGGCAATGGAATGGGTGACGCCGTCGGCAGCAACACATGCCTTGACGGTCGGCGCTGTCGGCGGCCTGGTTATCGGCATGATGACCCGTACCGCCCGCGGTCATACCGGCCGGCCTCTGCGCGCCGACCGCTACGAGGTAGCCTGCTTCGTGATGGTGCCGCTCGCTGCGTTGTTGCGAGTGTTCATGCCGCTGCTGGCACCGGAGCTGGCCGTCCACGCCGTGCTGTGCTCGGCTTTGCTGTGGTCCACCGCCTTCGGCATTTATGCAGTGCGCTACTGGCCGGTGCTGACGCGGCCACGCCTGGACGGCAGGCCCGGCTGAGGCAGCCGATCACGCCGCCGTTGACCTGCCACAACCCGGCCTTGGCGCGGGCAGGGCAGAATCGGCGAACGAGAAATCCGCGATGCTCAATTTTTTGCCTCCCCTTCTGCGCGGCTCCGTCGCGCTGCTGCTGCTGGTGTTCAACACGCTGTTCTGGTGTGCATTGCTGTTCGCCTTTGCGCTGGTGAAGCTGGCGCTGCCGTTCCAGGCGGTGCGCGCGCGCATCGACCCCGTGCTCAACGGCATCGCCACCCGGTGGATCGCCTGCAACAGCGCATGGATGAGGCTGACGCAGCACATGGAGTGGGATGTGGGCGGTGTTTCCGATCTGCGCTACGAGGGGTGGTACCTGGTGAATTGCAACCACCAGTCGTGGGTGGATATCTTTGTCCTGCAGCACCTGATGAACCGGCGAATCCCGATGCTCAAGTTCTTCCTGAAGCAGCAGCTGATCTACGTGCCCGTGATCGGTCTGGCCTGGTGGGCGCTTGATTTCCCGTTCATGAAGCGGCACGGCAAGGCCGAGCTGCGCAAACACCCCGAGCGGCGCCAGCAAGATCGCGAAGCCACCCGCCGGGCCTGCGAGAAATTTTCGCTCGTTCCCACAAGCGTGATGAACTTCGCCGAGGGCACGCGCTTTCGGCCGACCAAGCACCTGGCGCAGGGGTCGCCCTACGCCAACCTGCTCAAGCCCAAGGCCGGCGCGCTGGCGCTGGCACTCAATGCAATGGGCGACAAGTTCCATTCGCTGATCGACGTCACCATTGTCTACCCCTGCGGCGCACCCACGTTCTGGGAGTTCCTTTGCGGCAAGACTCCCCGCGTCGTCGTGCGTGTGCGGCAAGTGCCGATTCCCGCCGATTTCTGCACGGGCGACTATTCCGGCGACGGGGTGTTTCGTGCCCGGTTCCAGCAGTGGCTTGAAGCGCTGTGGCAAGAAAAGGACGAGCAGATCAACCGGCTGAAGCTGCCAGCAGGCTGACCCATGGAAAACGGCCGCAAGAGCGGCCGTTTCAACGTCCTGGACTGGGGGCTTCACGGCTTCTTGATTGCGTCGTTCACGGCCTGCCTGACGTCACCCAGGCCCTTCTGGGCCTTGCCCTCCATTTCGCGCAAGTGCCCCTTGGCTTGCTGTTCCTTGCTGCCGATGATCTTGCCGAACTGCTCTTGCACTTCGCCAACGGCGGCCTTCGTGGCACCCTTGATCTGGTCCTTGTTCATGGCTGTTCCTTTCGGTGTTGGGTAGAGCCCTAAGGTACAGCGCGACAGGGCCGCGCGAGGCAAGCGCAGCGCTTGCCTGCATGTCCGTCAACGCCTACACAGCGTCACCGTCTAGCCAGTGGCGCCGTGACACTTCTTGAACTTTTTCCCGCTACCGCAGGGGCAGGGGTCATTGCGACCCGGTTCTGGCGGTTTGCGAAGCGTCTCGACGCGTGGGCCAAGGCTCTTCCATAGCTGGCGCAAGTCGTACACCGCCCAGATGGCGGCGCCGAATTCGTCCAGACGCAAGTCGCTCACGCTCGGCGGGCCATCCTCGGCAAACATTGAAACCGATGGTTTACCGGTGTCATCCTCTGTAAGGGCCACGATGGCGCCCAGCGCGTTGTCCAGCATCAGCGCTGCGTCTGCATCACGCGGCGGCAACCAGTCGTCGGGCCATGTCTCGACAGCGTACAGGAAGCCCAGCGCCCAGATCTGTGCAAATGCGGGCAGTGCTGCCGCATCGACCTCGGCCCGGTCCTCTGGCGGCATGGCCAGCACCGCGCCGCGCGTGTCAAGCACTTCGGGCTGGTAGGTGCGGTCGTCTTCAAGCAGTTCAACAGGGGCGTCCAGTGCGGTCACCACTTCGGCCCATCGGCGGTGCCAGCGCCAGACGAACTCCATGTGGGCCACGGGATTGAACCCGTCGCCCAGCAGAACCGGCCAGTATTCCTCGGTAGGGATCGCTCTGCGCGAGCAGATGAGGGCCGCCAGAAATCCTTCGCAGAACTCCCACTGCGGAATCTCCTCGTCCTGCTCGCGAAGCTGGTCGAGAGCCCCGTCCTGTGCGTCGAAGTCGTCGGGGCCCAGTGGCGATACGGGGGGCGTGGGCAGCGGGAAAGCAGGGACCATCGGGTGGATTTTCGCAGCGACGCGATCACCGCGGTCACCGCTGCCCCAATCGCTGTTGATTCAGGCAAACTTCGCGGCATGAAGATGGTGCGAATGCCTTCGGGCGATCTCGTCCCGGCGCTGGGCCAGGGCACATGGAACATGGGCGAGGACCCGGCCAGACGCGACCAGGAGATCGAATGTTTGCGCGCGGGTCTCGACCTGGGCATGAGCCTGATCGACACAGCGGAAATGTACGGCGATGGCCGAACCGAGATCCTGGTGGGCGAAGCCATCGCCGGGCGCCGTGACGAAGCCTTCCTGGTCAGCAAGGTGTATCCGCACCACGCCTCACGCCGCGCAATGCCGAGCAGGGCCGTCTGCTGCGCCATCGCGAGCTGGCCGAATTTGCAGCATTGCGGGGCATGACGACCGCGCAGGTGGCCTTGGGCTGGCTATTGGCCAGGGACGACATCATTGCCATCCCCAAGACCGCCAGCAAGGCCCGACTGGCCGAGAATCTAGGCGCCCTGACTTGCCCGCTGGAGG
>JANYAN010000422.1 GCA_025361305.1 Burkholderiales bacterium | reverse complement strand
CCTCCAGCTCCCGCGGGATGCTGTTCTACCGGCTGATGCAGCAAGCCGTGGTCACCGATCCGGTGACCTACGCCGACATCGTGGTGCCCGCCAAAGAACCTCAGGGAATCGCCGAGTGGAGCTAAGCGGATACCCCTTATTAACTTACAGTTATCCTGAAGCGCGCCAGGATCATTGCGGGTTGGCCGTATTTTCGTTCCCTGTTGGGATAAACCGACACCGTCCGTTTTTCAGCCGGCGCACACTCTCGGGCCATGAGCACGCGCCTCTGGGACATTTCGCCTCCGGTGCAGGAGGGCTCGCCGGTATTTCCCGGCGATACACCGTACCGCCAACGCTGGGCTGCCAGCATTGCGCCGGGCTGCCCCGTCAACGTGAGTGAACTCACCCTCTCACCGCATGTCGGTGCCCACGCCGATGCGCCGCTGCACTATGACGCCCAGGGTGAGCCGATTGGCACAGTGGATCTGGCGCCATACCTTGGCCCCTGCCGCGTCATCCACGCGATCGGGCGCGGGCCGCTGATTGAATGGGATCACATCGCCCATGCCTGCGAGAGCCTGCCCCAGCGTGTGTTGGTACGCACCTACGACAAGATGCCGATTGACCTGTGGGACCCTCATCTGGCTGCGTATGCCCCACAGACGATAGAGCGCCTTGCCGCGCTGGGCGTGTTGCTGGTGGGCATCGACACTGCCAGCATTGACCCGGCGGCAAGCAAGCCGCTGCCCAGCCACCAGGCGATCCGCCGCCTGGGCTTACGGGTGCTGGAGAACCTGGTGCTCGACGATGTTCCCGAGGGCGACTACGAACTGATTGCCCTGCCCCTCAAACTCGTCACAGCCGACGCGTCGCCGGTGCGCGCGGTATTGCGCGAACTGCAATCGACGGAAACCGGCCGATCAAACTCATGAAGACCCTGCAAGACTGCCAGGCGCTCGATGCGCAAGACCCGCTGCGCACGCTGCGCGACCTGTTCGAGCTGCCCGGGGGCGTGACCTACCTGGACGGCAATTCACTCGGCGCGCTGCCACGCGCGGCAGCGGCCCGCGTCGCCGCTGCCGTTCACCAGCAGTGGGGCATGGGCCTGATCCGCTCGTGGAACGATGCCGGCTGGTTCGACATGCCCGGGCGCCTGGGTGACAAGATCGCACGGCTGATCGGCGCGCGGCCGGGCGAAGTGGTCGCCACCGACACCACGTCGATCAACCTGTACAAGGTGCTAAGTGCCGCATTGCGCATCGTCCGCGTGGACGCGCCGGGCCGCAGCGTGGTCGTGAGCGAACGCAGCAACTTTCCAACCGACCTGTACATCGCCCAGGCGCTTTGCCAGGAGAGCAGCCTGCGCCTGCACCTGATGGATGGCGACGACGTCGAAGCCGCCTTGACACCCGAAGTTGCGGTGCTGATGCTCACGCACGTGAACTACCGCACCGGCGCCATGCACGACATGGCCGCTGTCACGCGCGCGGCGCAGGCCAGGGGCTCACTGGTGGTGTGGGACCTGGCGCATAGTGCCGGCGCAGTCCCGGTCGATCTGCATGCCGCGGGCGCCGACTTCGCGGTGGGCTGCGGCTACAAGTACCTCAATGGCGGCCCAGGCGCACCGGCCTTCTGCTGGGTGCACCCGCGCCACACCGATCGCTTCTGGCAGCCCCTGGCCGGCTGGTGGGGCCACGCGGCGCCGTTCGAATTCACCCCGGAATACCGGCCGGCGCCTGGCATTGCCCGGTACCTTTGCGGCACACAGCCGATCCTGAGCATGGTCGCACTGGAGTGCGGGCTGGATACCGTCCTGGCAGCCGAGCCCTTGGGCGGCATGGCCGCGCTCAGAGCCAAGTCGCTGGCGCTGACCGACCTGTTCATCGAACTGGTAGAGCAGCGCTGTGATGGCCACGGATTGGGTATGGCCACGCCGCTCGAACACGAACGTCGCGGCTCGCAGCTCTGCCTGACCCGCGACGTGGGGAGCTATGCGATCGTGCAAGCCCTGATCGCGCGCGGCGTGATCGGCGACTTCCGGGCCGGGGACGGCGGCCGGTACAAGGACATCCTTCGTTTTGGACTGACGCCGCTCTACACCCGTCATCAAGACGTATGGCAGGCGGTGGAGCACTTGCGCCAGGTGCTGGACACGGCCGAATGGCAGCGCCCCGAGTTCAACCAGAAGCATGCGGTAACCTGATGCAGCCACCACGCAAACCCGAGGACATCGTGCGCGACGAAATGCCGCAACTCGACTTCAGCCAATCGATGACCTACGGCGACTACCTGCAGTTGGACGCCATCCTGGGCGCGCAGAAGCCGCTGTCGCCCGACCACAACGAGATGCTGTTCATCATCCAGCACCAGACCAGCGAGCTGTGGATGAAGCTGATGCTGCACGAACTGCGCGCCGCAATCGCGAAGGTCGCATGCGACGAACTGGGCGACGCCTTCAAGATGCTGGCCCGCGTTTCGCGGATCATGGAGCAGCTGGTCCATGCCTGGGACGTGCTGGCCACCATGACACCGCCCGAGTACAGTGCGATCCGCCCCTACCTGGCCAATTCCAGCGGCTTTCAGAGCGCGCAGTACCGTTGCATCGAGTTCGCCCTTGGCAACAAGAATGCGGCGATGCTCAAGCCTCACGCTCACCGGCCCGACCTCCTGGCGCAGGTCCAATCGGCGTACGAGGCGCCATCGCTGTACGACGAGGCGCTGCGCCTGCTGGCGCGGCGCGGCCTGCCGGTACCAACCAGCCATACGGCCCGCACCTGGTCGCTGCCCTATACAGAAAGTCTTGAGGTGGAGCAGGCCTGGCTGATCGTCTACCGCGCTCCCAAGCACCACTGGGACCTGTACCAGCTCGGCGAGGAACTGACCGACGTGGAAGACGCGTTCCGGCTCTGGCGATTCCGCCACGTCACGACCGTGGAGCGCGTGATCGGCTTCAAGCGCGGGACCGGCGGCACTGGCGGTGTCAGCTACCTGCGCAAGATGCTTGACGTGGTGTTGTTTCCCGAAATCTGGAAGCTGCGCACTGACCTCTAGCGCCGGTGCCGCGCGGATTGTGCCGCACGTATCGTGACTTACCCGGGCGCCTTCCAGCCGTAGAGCCACGGCATGTCCAGCAGCCGCTCGCCCAGAAGCCGCAGCGACAGGTCGCGCCCCGAACGCAGCGGCCCTTGCGCGTGAAAGATCCAGCCGTTGCGCCGCGAGCGACGCTGCACCCGTGCATTGCGCTCCCAGCGGTTCATCGCATAGCGCTGCAGTCGCGCGGGCAGTTCGATATCGGTCATCGCCAGCGCACGGCCCAGTTCTTCTGCGTCCTCGATTGCCATGCCCGCGCCCTGCGCCAGGTAAGGCAGCATGGGGTGGGCTGCGTCACCCAGCAGAGCCACGCGGCCACGGACCAGGTCGTGCGGCGCGGCCACGGGTGCCCGTCCGCACAGTGCCCAGAGCCGCCAGTTCGTGACCGCCTCGGCAAGCTCACGCAACTCGCGCGCCGTGCCGTCCAGCGCGGTGAGCAGGCGCGTTGCGCTGGCGTGATGGTCCCATTGCGCCAAGTCAGGCGGCGCCGGGCCCTCGACGAAGCCCGCGACATTGAGCCATTGCCCGCCGCGCACAGGGTAATGAACCAGGTGCAGTCTTGGACCGAGCCAGACGGTGACGTCGGCCGAACGCAGATGCGCCGGCAGATCGGCCTGCCGCACCAGTGCCCGGTAGGCCAGGTGACCGGTGTACTGTGCAATCTGGTAGTCGGGCCAGGCTCGCCGCACGGTGCTCCACAAGCCGTCGGCTCCCACCAGCAGGTCACCCTCGGCCGTCGCGCCCTCTGACAGGCTCAGTTGCACAGCGCTACCGGTGTCGAGTGCCGAGGCCACGACCGCGCCGGTAGTGAGGCGGATATCCAGTTGCCGCGCATGCGCAAGCAGCAGAGTGTGTAGGTCGGCACGATGGATGGTCAGATACGGCGCACCGTAGCGCGCCTCCATCGAATGGGCGAGCGTCAAAGTCGCCAGTTCGGCGCCGTCCGCCGTGCTGCGCACCCGCAAGACTTGCGGTCGCCCGACCACCGCATCGAGCCAGCCGCCTAGCCCCCAGCCATGCAGCACGCGCACGACATTGGGGCCAAGCTGGATCCCGGCACCCACTTCGCTGAACGCCTGCGCCTGCTCGAACAGCCGAACCTCCAGGCCCGCCCGAGCACAGGCTGATGCCGCCGCCAGACCACCGATGCCGCCCCCGACGATCAAGGCCAGTCCGGTCATGCCACCCCTTCAGAACTTGGTGTAGCCGCCATCAATGAGAAATTGCTCGGCGGTTGTGTATGCCGAAGCCGCACTGGCGAGGTAGACGGCAATGCCGCCGAAGTCATCGATATGGCCCCAGCGGCGCGCCGGGATGCGCGGCAACACCGCATCGGTAAATCGCGGGTTGGCGACAGAGCGCTCGGTCATTTCGGTAACGATCCAGCCGGGCAGGATGGAATTGACCCTGATACGGTGGCGCGCCAGTTCCACGGCCAGTGCCCGCACGAAGGAAGTCACTGCCCCTTTGGAGGCGCCGTAGTGGCTGTTGCGCGCGGCGCCTTCCACGGCCGCGGTACTTGCCGTGGCCACCAGCGATCCGCCTTGCTCATGCTGCGCCATGTGCCGCGCAGCTGCGCGAAGCGTCAGGAAAACACCTTCGACGTTGATTCTCTGGACCCGCCGGAATTCTTCGAGGCTCATCTCCAGCAGCAGCGTGCCCTTGCCGGAAACGCCAGCGTTGGCAAAGCAGGAATCTACGCGCCCCAGTGCCGCAACCGACGCGGCGAAGGCGACCTCGACCTGCGCCTCGTCGCCCACGTCGCAGACGAAGGCATGCACGCGCGAAGCGTCACCGCAATCGGCTGCCAGCGAAGTCCGTGCGTTCTCCGTCTTGTCCGGCCGGGAGCCCCAGATAGCGACCGAAGCACCCGCTGCCAGCAAGGCGCGCGCCATACCGTAGCCGATGCCGCCATTGCCGCCGGTGACGACGGCCCCATGTCCGGAAAGATCAAACGGGGTGTACATCGACGCCTCCTTGCGCGCATGGCCAGCCGGGTGGCTGAACACCCATGATAGCCAATGCGGGAGGTGCCGATTACGCCGTCCGGCCGCTGCGATACTGGCCAGCGTCGACATGGCGGTGAGCAGCGAGACTGCGGCCGGCACACTGCGCCCGCTGGCGATCCGCGGCCTGCCGCCTCTGTACAACGAGATGGGTATCGTGTCACTCAGGGGCCGCAGCTATTCGCCGATGGCCGAATATGCCGTCGACTTCCTCGGCACGCTGGCTGCAGCCTCCAGCTAAGCCGCCAGCAATTGCCTCAGCACAAAAGGCAGGATGCCGCCGTGCCGGTAGTAGTCCACCTCGATCGGCGTGTCGATGCGCAGCGTCACCCGCACCTCCCGCCGGCTGGCGCCTGGACCCGTGATCACCAGCTTCGCCTCGCTTTGGGGCGTCAGATTGGCGTCGGGGATGACATCCACCAATTCCTGGCCCGTCAGGCCCAGCGACTGCCAGCTGTCGCTGCCCTTGAACTGCAGCGGCAGCACCCCCATGCCGACCAGGTTGCTGCGATGGATACGCTCGAAGCTCCTGGCAACCACCGCCCTGATGCCCAGCAGCTGTGTGCCCTTGGCGGCCCAGTCGCGCGACGAGCCTGTGCCGTATTCCTCACCGGCGAAGACCACGGTGGCACGACCTTCTGCGATGTATTTCATTGCTGCGTCGTAGATGAACATCTTCTGAGCGTGACCCTGCGCATCCTGGTGCAGCGTTACGCCGCCCTCCTCGCGCGAGCCGTCGGGCCCGGGTGGAATCATCAGGTTCTTGATCCTCACGTTCGCGAAGGTGCCGCGCATCATCACGTCGTGGTTGCCGCGCCTGGCGCCATAGCTGTTGAAATCGGCCTTGCCAACGCCATGGGCCAGCAGCCACTGGCCAGCGGGCGAGCTTTCCTGGATCGAGCCGGCCGGTGAGATGTGGTCGGTGGTGATCGAATCCCCGAACAGGGCCATGATGCAGGCATTCCGTACGGTCACGGCTTGCGCGCCAGTGTCCGGTGGCTCGAGCGCAAAATCCCGAAAGAACGGCGGCGGTGCGATGTAGGTGCTGGCCGGCCAGCTGTAAACCTGGCCGGTGACACCGCGAATGTTCTGCCACAGGGGACCGGGCTCGGACTTGACCCGGGCGTAATTCTCGCGGAAAGCCTTGCCGTTCATCGCGAACTTCATCAGCGCGTATATTTCGTCGCTGGACGGCCAGATATCGCCCAGCCACACGTCCTTGCCACCGCGGCCCTTGCCCAGCGGCTCCGTCATCAGGTCACGCAACATGGTTCCGGCAATGGCATAAGCCACCACCAGCGGCGGACTGGCCAGGAAATTGGCCTTCAGATTGGGGTGAATCCGGGCTTCGAAATTGCGGTTGCCGGACAGCACGGCAGCGCACACCAGGTCGTTGCTGGTGATGGCTTCGTTGATCTCGGGCGTCAGGTCGCCTGAATTGCCAATACACGTCGTGCAGCCGTACCCCGCCAGCGAAAACCCCAGTCTCTCCAGATATGGCATCAGGCCTGTCTGGGCAAGGTATTCGGTCACGATGCGCGAGCCCGGCGCCAGCGATGTCTTGATGTGCGGTTTGACACTCAGCCCAGCCTCGACCGCCTTCTTTGCCAGCAGGCCAGCCGCCAGCAACACACCAGGGTTGGAGGTGTTGGTGCAACTGGTGATCGCGGCGATCAGCACGTCACCGTTGCCAATGGAAATCTTTCCTGCCTGGACCGTCGACGACGGCGCCGTCGCCCTGGTGGACGCCAGCGTCGGCTTGTTGCCTTCCATCTCCATCACGGAACGCGGTGCGGCCGGCGCTGTGGGAGGGCTGGCCGGCGCGCCAAGGCCGGACGGAATTGCTGATCGATGGACCTGGTGCCGGGCCAGCAGCCGCGTGGCGGGCTGATTGAATCCGTTTTCCGTGGGCGGTTTGCTGAACAGCGAGGCGAACTGGCTCGCGACCTTGCCGATCTCGATACGGTCCTGAGGCCGCTTGGGGCCGGCCAGGCTGGGCGTCACCGTGCCCAGATCCAGCCGCACCACCTGCGAATAGTCGATCTGGCCGGCCAGCGGTGCGCCAAACAGGCCCTGGGCCCGAAAGTAGGCCTCGAACGCCTCGATCTCGTCCCTGGTACGGCCCGTGCCGCGGAAGTATTCGATGGTGCGCTCATCGACCGGGAAGAAGCCCATGGTGGCGCCATATTCGGGCGCCATGTTGGCAATCGTTGCGCGATCGGGCAGAGCCAGGGTGCGCGTGCCTTCGCCATGGAACTCCACGAACTTGCCAACAACCTTTTCCTTGCGCAGGATTTCCGTCACGGTCAGCACCAGGTCAGTCGCGGTGCAGCCCTCGCGCAGGCGCCCGCTCAGCTCGAATCCCACTACGTCCGGCGTGAGCATGTAAACCGGCTGGCCCAGCATCGCCGCTTCGGCTTCGATGCCGCCCACGCCCCAGCCAACGACACCGATGCCGTTGATCATGGTGGTGTGGCTGTCGGTACCCACCAGCGAGTCGGGGTAATGGACGCCGTCGTGGCCGCGGTGCACCCCACGCGCCAGGTATTCGAGATTGACCTGGTGGACGATGCCGAAACCGGGTGGCACCACGCGAAATGTGCTGAACGCCTGCATGCCCCACTTCATGAATTCGTAGCGCTCGCGGTTGCGCAGGAACTCCAGCTTCATGTTCAGGTCGAGCGCGTTCTTCGTCCCGTAGTGGTCGATCATGATCGAGTGGTCGACCACCAGATCGACCGGCACCAGGGGCTCGACGGCAGCGGGGTTGCGGCCCAGGCGTGCGGCCGTGCTGCGCATCGCGGCCAGGTCGGCCAGCAACGGCACACCCGTGAAATCCTGCAGCACCACGCGGGCCACAACAAACGGGATTTCATCGGTTCGGACCGCGTTGGGCAGCCAGTTGGCGAGCTGGCTGACATGTTCGGCCGTCACTTTCTTGCCATCGCAGTTGCGCAGCACCGATTCGAGCACGATGCGAATCGACACGGGCAGGCGATCGATGTTGGGAAATCGATTACCCAGCGCCACCAGGGAGAAGTGTTTCCGCGATTTGCCCGAGGCGGTCTTGAAAGTCTTCAGCGTGTCGGCGAAAGCGTGAGGCATATCAACCTCCTTCCGTTGTTCTTCGTCATTGTGGGCCAGTTGCCCTGCCCGTGCTGGGCGCGCGGTTGCCGGCGCAGCCTCGAATCTCATTTGTATCCGATTGGCACGGCCGGCCCTGTTGCGGCCCGCGCTGGCGCGTAACCTATGTAAAATGGCCCGCGGCACGTGCCGTGCCCAAGGCAGGCGCAGTGACCCTCTCCCAGTTCATCACCGACAACACGGAAGCCATCGTTACCGAGTGGTTGGCGTTCGCCATGACCCTGGGGCCCGCCGCCTCGACCATGACGGCCCCGGAGTTGCGCGACCATGCCAAACCGATCCTGCAGGCGATTGCAAGGGATTTGGTTTCGGCCCAGACCGACTTCGCCCAGTCTGAAAAATCCAAAGGACTTGCGCCGCCACTCTCGACACGCGAAACCGCTGCCGCCGCGCATGGCGCATTAAGGCAAGTCAGCGGATTTGACATGAACCAGCTTGGTGCCGAGTACCGCGCACTGCGGGCCAGCGTCATCCGGTTGTGGACAAAGGAGCAACTCGCGCATCTGGACTCGGCCGTCGTCGAGGACATGGTTCGCTTCAATGAGGCGGTGGATCAGGCGGTCGCCGAATCAACAGCCCGTTACGCAGCGGAGATGGCACTCTCGCGTGACACCTTCATGGCCATCCTCGCGCACGACCTGCGCAGCCCCCTGAATGCGATCAACATGCTCGCAGACATGCTGGAACGAGCCGCGGGTACCGACTCCGGGCGTCAGCAATCGGGCCAGATCAGGAGCTGTGCGAAAGAGATGGGCAAGATGATCGGCGACTTGCTGGAATACTCCCGTACCAGCCTGGGCAAGGGCATTCCAGTCACAACCTCCGATTGCGATATTGCCGGCATTTGTCGTGCCGTGATCGACGAGTTGCGGGCTGGCTACCCGACACAGGTGTTTAAGTTGGACCTGCTTGGCAACCTGAGGGGCCATGTCGATGCCGGTCGATTGCGCCAGGCGCTTTCAAACCTGCTGAATAACGCCGCCGAGCATTGCCTGCGAGGCAGCGAGGTATCGCTCACCGCAACGAGCGAGGGCAGTTCGATACTGCTGCAGGTCAGGAACCTGGGCGACCTGATTCCACGGGACTCCCTGCAGGTGATCTTCGATCCACTGGTCCAGCTGTCGACAAGGTCGACCGTGAAGACACCGAGAACCTCAACAAACCTGGGATTGGGGCTGTTCATCGCGCGCGAGATCGTGCTGGGTCACCACGGAACCATCGAGGCCCAATCGTCCAGCGAAGAAGGAACTGTCTTCACAATCCGCCTGCCAATTGCGGCCGTACTTCAGCCCGCGGCCATCGGCAGGTAGCGCACGGCCAGCACGCCATCAATCGCACGCAAGGCGGCCAGTACGTCCTGCCCCACAGGTGATTCCACATCCACCAGCGTGTAGGCCATTTCGCCGCGCGACTTGTTGACCATGTTGTGGATGTTCAGACCCGCCCTGGCCATGGCGGTGGAGATCTGACCGAGCATATTGGGGACATTGGCGTTGGCGATGGCCACGCGATACGCCGACTCCCGGGCCATGGCCACATTCGGGAAGTTCACCGCGTTGGCAATGTTGCCGTGCTCCAGGTACTCGCGCAGCTGGTCAGCCACCATCACGGCGCAGTTTTCCTCCGCCTCGCGAGTCGAGGCGCCCAGGTGGGGCAGCGCAATCACGCGGTCGTGGCGGTTGATGGCAACGCCGGGAAAGTCGCACACATAGGCCCCCAGCTGCCGGCTGTTCAGTGCCGCCAGTACAGCGGCGTCGTTGACGATGCCTTCGCGCGAGAAATTGAGCAGGACAACGCCTGCCCGCATCTGGCCAATGTTTTCTGAATTGATGGTATTGCGCGTGGCCTCCAGCAGCGGCACATGCAGCGTCACGAAGTGCGCGTTCTTGAGAACTTCGGCCACGCTGGCTGCCTTGCGGACCTGCGAGGGCAGGCTCCAGGCCGCGTCCACCGTGATCTCCGGGTCGTAGCCCAGCACGTTCATGCCCAGCTTGATGGCGGCGTCCGCCACCAGGCAACCAATCTTGCCCAGGCCAATGACGCCCAACGTATGGCCGGCCAGTTCGTAGCCGGCAAAGTGCCTCTTGCCATCCTCCACGGATTTGTCCATGTCGGCCATCGCCGGGTCCAGCCCAGCAACGAAGCGCAGCGCCCCGGGCAGGTTGCGCGCCGCCATGAACATTCCTGCAAGCACCAGTTCCTTGACGGCATTGGCATTGGCACCCGGCGCATTGAAGACCGGCACGCCCCGGGCGCTCATCGCCTGAACTGGAATGTTATTGGTGCCGGCACCGGCGCGGCCAATTGCCTGGACGCTGGCGGGCACATTCATGGCGTGCATATCGGCCGAGCGGACCAGCACGGCGTCAGGCGCGGCCATGTCCTTGCCCGTAACGTATCGCTCAGGCGACAGGCGCTTGAGCCCGTTGGCCGAGATCTGGTTCAGGACCAGGACCTGGAACGGCGTGCTCATCGAATCAGCCGTTCTGCTTTTCGAACTCGTGCATATAGGCAACCAGGGCCTTTACGCCATCGATCGACATGGCGTTGTAGATCGAGGCGCGCATGCCGCCGACGGAACGATGGCCCTTGAGCTGCACCATGCCTTTGGCCTGCGCGCCCTTGAGAAATGCGTCGTCCAGCGCGTCGTCCCTGAGCTTGAACGGCACGTTCATCAGCGAACGATCTTCGCGCGCAACGGGGTTGCTGTAGAACTTGCTGTTGTCCAGGTAGTCATAGAGCACCGCGGCCTTGGCTGTATTGTGCGCATCCATCGCGGCCAGGCCACCGAGCGACTTGACGTGCTGGTACACCAGCCCGGCGATGTAGATCGCATAAGTTGGGGGCGTGTTGTACATCGAGTCGTTGTCGGCCTGCTGCTTATAGTCGAATGCCGAAGGCGTGATGGGCAGCGCGTGGCCGATCAGGTCGTCGCGCACAATCACCACCGTCACGCCCGATGGCCCCATGTTTTTCTGGGCGCCGGCGTAGATCAGGCCGAATTTGCTGACGTCGATCGGCCGCGACAGGATGTTGGACGACATGTCCGCCACAAGCGGCACGCTACCCGTGTCAGGTGTCCAGTGGTATTCGACGCCGACTATGGTCTCGTTCGAGCAGATGTGCACGTAAGAGGCATTGGGGTCGAGCTTCCATTCGCTCCGAGGCGGGATGGCTGTGAATTTGCCGGCCTCACCTGTAGCGGCCACGTTGGCCTTGCCGTAGGTCTTGGCCTCCTTGACCGACTTCTTCGACCAGTCACCGGTGATCACGTAGTCGGCGCTGCCGGTACGCCCGATCAGGTTCATGGGCACGATGGCGTTTTCGCCGATTGCCCCACCTTGCATGAACAGCACCTTGTAGGTAGCGGGGATGCCCATCAGCTCACGCAGGTCGGCTTCGGCCTGCGCATGGATGGAGATGAACTCCTTGCCCCGATGGCTCATCTCCATCACCGACATGCCGCTGCCATGCCAGTCGAGCATTTCTTCGGCCGCCTTGCGCAGGACGGTTTCGGGCAGCGTGGCGGGACCGGGGCTGAAATTGAATACACGGGTCATGGGGGGCTTTCTCTCGAGGCTGGAAGGGATGGGGACATCGGCGCGCGGTCAGCGCCAAGCCCGTACAGCATACAAGAAAGAAGAGGCCCCCAATGGGGCAACGGCACTGTTCAGGCCCAGCCGGGAACCTGCGTGCGGCGCAAGGCCGTCCACTGCAATTCGGCCAGTACCACGACCACTGCCGCCTGCGCCAGCACCCATGCAAGCGACCGCGGGATGGGATTGCGAAACGCAACGAACGCCACTGCGGCCGCGTACGCGACGAGGAACACTCCGGTCTCCAGCAGCAGTGACGCCGGCAGGCTCAGCCATCGCGACAACGAGTCGGCCAACAGCAACCGCTCCGACAAGCCCTGTGCCGGCGAAGCGCCCGCTGGCCAAGGCCGACCGGGACTGATCCGCGCAACGGTACAAGAAAAAGCAGGCTCACGGCCGCTTTTTCTTGTCAATCGCGTGACCCGTCAGGCCGCCACAGAACTAGCAACGTCCGTGTAGTCCTTGACCTTGTCGAAGTTCAGGTACTGATAGATCTTGCCACTGGCCGCGGTGAGCACTCCCATGTCGGCCATGTACTCTTCCTTGGTGGGGATGCGGCCCAGCTTGGAACAGATGGCGGCCAACTCGGCGCTGCCCAGATAGACGTTGCTGTTCTTGCCCAACCGGTTGGGGAAGTTGCGGGTGGAGGTGCTGAATACCGTGGCGCCTTCCTTAACCTGCGCCTGGTTGCCCATGCACAGGCTGCAGCCAGGCATTTCCATGCGCGCGCCAGCCGAGCCGAGCACACCATAGTGGCCTTCCTCGCTCAGTTGCTTGGCATCCATCTTGGTGGGCGGTGCCATCCACAGCTTGACCGGGATGTCGCGCTTGTTTTCCAGCAGCTTGGAAGCGGCGCGGAAATGGCCGATGTTGGTCATGCACGAGCCGATGAACACCTCGTCAATCTTCGAGCCGGCCACTTCGGACAGCGTCTTCACGTCATCGGGGTCGTTCGGGCAGGCGACGATCGGCTCGTGGATTGCGGCCAGGTCGATCTCGATCACCGCAGCGTAGTCGGCGTCCGCATCGCCCTTCATCAACTGCGGGTTCGCGAGCCAGGC
>JANYAN010000404.1 GCA_025361305.1 Burkholderiales bacterium | reverse complement strand
GAGGTAGACGAAGTAGTTCATGGTCGGTTGTGAGGAGACGGTGGATTGCGGGTCAAGCCCGCAATGACGGAGTGGGATGCCCTCCCGCCCAAGGTGTCATCCCGCCCTGGGCGGGATGACACCCTGGGCGGGATGACACCTTGGGCGGGAGGGCATCCCACTCCGTCATTGCGGGCTTGACCCGCAATCCACCGTCTCCTCACAACCGACCATGAACTACTTCGTCTACCTCATGGCCAGTGGCAAGAACGGCACGCTATACGTCGGCGTGACCCACAACCTTGTCCGGCGCGTTCACGAGCACAAGAACGGCTTTGCTGAGGGTTTCACAAGTCGCTACGCAGTGCACGACCTTGTTTGGTTCGAGTCCACGCCGTCAGTCGAAGCTGCGATCCACAAAGAAAAGCAGATCAAGAACTGGAAGCGGGACTGGAAGATCGCATTGATCGAGAAAGAAAATCCGATGTGGCAGGACTTGTATGAGTCGCTGTTGTGATGGGGTTGGAATGTCATCCAGCCCTGTCATTGCTTGCTTGACCCGCAATCCACGGCGGTCCTGCTGGTGCGTTGCATGGATCCCGGGTCAAGCCCGGGATGACATGCTGGGGCCAGACGACATCCCACTCTGTCATTGCGGGCTTGACCCGCAATCCACGGCGGTGCCGCTAGTGCGTTGCGTGGATCCCGGGTCGAGCCCGGGATGACAACCGAGCCCGGGATGACAATCGAGCCCGGGATGACAACCGGGAACGGGATGGCATCTTGGTGCGGGACGACATGTTGTCACGCGGCGAGCGCGGGCTGGCGGACATCGGCGCGGACGGCGCGCGGCTCGTGCTCGCGCACGAAGACTTCCTTGCGCGTCATCGCCGACATCGTCCGGGAACAATGCCACCTCGGCCTGGTAGTTGATCAGCAACGGTCCGGGCGATCGGCGGCCGGCTCGCCGTGCTGTAGGACCCGGCCTATGGCAAGCCGCGGTCTACTTGCCAAACAGCCGGCCCAGCTTGTCGCCGATCTTCTCGCCGACGGCCGTGCCCACGCCCGGGGCCACCATCGTGCCGAGCGCCGCGCCAACCAGGGCGCTGCGCGAGACGGTCACGCTGGGTTCGTCCAGCGTGCCACCCACCACCAGCGGCACGCCGACGGCGCCGCTCAGGGCCGAAGTGCCCAGGGCAACCGAGACGTGGCCACTCAGGCTTCGGTTGGGCGCCACCGCTACATTGCCGTTGGCCGCCAGGACGCCCGAGTTGGCCACCAGATTGGTCAGCTGAGCGGCCGCACCCTGCGTGCTGACGTGGCCCGCCAGCGTGTCCAGCCGGGTCTCGCCGGCTCGGTTCATGCCGGCTGACTTGACCGCCTGCGCCAGGTCGACGCCGTGCACGGTGGCGTTATGCACGGTAAAGCGCGTCTGGCTTTGCAGGGTGTCGGCCAGCGCCCCGGGTTCCTTGAAGTTTGACCTGAAAGTGGTGTGCGCCTCCAGCCGACCGGTCAGGGTGCGGCTGGGCGCGGTGATGGCAGAAACTTCGACATCGGCCGTATCCAGCGCGCCTTCGAGCACCGAAGCGACGCCCGCCGCACCGGGCTTGAAAGTCACCGGGCCCTTGATGGTGCCACCCCCCAATTCGGCTGAAAACATCCACCGCGCGCCCTGGCGTTCCAGGTGCAACTGGGCTCCCTCCAGCCGGCCTTTGAGGACCTTGACGGTGAGGTTCTCCAAAAGGCCGTCGTCGCCCTGGTGCATTTGGGCGTCGACGGTCATGGAAACGCCTTTGGCATCGACCCAGGTTACGTCATCCAGGAGCGTCCGGCGCGGCAACCACGCGGGCATCGCTGCAGCGGGCGGCGAAGGCGTGGCGGCAGCAGTTGCCGTGTGCCTCGCCTTCTGGATGCCGGCGGCCACCGATGCAATGGCTTGCGCGGGCAGCACCGCGGTGCGCACGATCAGGGTGGCGATTTCGAGCCGCCCGGCCACCAGGGCGGCCCAGACCGGGCGCGCCTCGACCCTTTCCAGCGTCAGTGGGGGCTTGCTCTGGATTTCAACGCCTTCCAGCGCCACCGCCGGCAGCGGCCAGACATCCACGGCCACACCCCGCAGATGCAGCGGCACGCCCAGGACGGCGGAGGCTTCGCGCTCCACCCGCCCCCGAAAATCGGCGCTATTCACCCAGGTCTGCAGGGCCATGGCAACCCCGGCGAGCAGCAGGATCGCACCGGCCGCCAGGATCAAGAGCCATTTGACAATCCGAGGCATCGCAGCATTGTCTCCAATCCCGGTGCTCAAACGCCAGCAGAAAATGCGCGCAGGCGCTAGCATGCAGGGCTTGGCTTAACCAACCCGAAAGAACCAGATCCCCATGAAGTTGTATTACTCACCCGGCGCCTGTTCCCTCTCGCCACACATCGCCCTGCACGAAGCAGGCCTGGCCTTCGAAGCCGTGATGGCACCCACCAAGACCCACAAGCTGGTCGACGGCACCGATTACTACACGATCAATCCGCTGGGCTATGTGCCGTTGCTGGAACTTGACGACGGCACGCGCCTGCGCGAAGGCCCGGCCATCGTGCAATACATCGCCGACCAGGTGCCCGGGAAGAAACTGGCGCCCCCCAATGGAACGATGCCGCGCTACCGGCTGCAAGAGTGGCTGACCTTCATTGG
Source organism: Burkholderiales bacterium (assembly GCA_025361305.1). Taxonomy (GTDB): domain Bacteria; phylum Pseudomonadota; class Gammaproteobacteria; order Burkholderiales; family Burkholderiaceae_C; genus Ramlibacter. Next base: position 8,742 of record JANYAN010000404.1, on the reverse strand, counting down.
CACCGAGGTCCACAAGACCTTCTCGCCGCTGTTCAACCCCAACATGCCCGAAGATGGCAAGAAGATCTTCCGTGATCGGCTGGCATCGCGTTTCAGCTGGCTGAACGGCCAGCTGGCTGATCGTCAATACCTGATGGGCGATGACTTCACCGTGGCCGATGGCTACCTGTTCGTGGTCACGCGCTGGGCCCAGCCGATGGCCATTGACCTGACGCCTTATCCCAGCCTGACGGCCTGGCGTGACCGCGTGAATGCCCGTCCAGCCGTGCAGGCAGCGCTGACGGCTGAAGGCCTGCTCAAGCCGGCGGCCTGACGCCTGTTTCGTGGCTGCCACCCACCCCGATCGGGGCTGGCGCGGTCATCACGATGCGGGTAAAGAGCCGGTCGTACATCGGGTCATTGCCGTGGCCGCTCAGCGGATCGCGGTTGATCTCGAAGGCCGAATCCAGCTCAGCCCAATCCTGCCGCGTCAGCAGCCTTTCGGCGGCCGGCAGGATCACGGTTTCTTCCAGCCTCATGTGCTCCAGGTAAAAGTCTACGTAGTGCTTGGCCGCGTCTGAAAAGGCGGCGCGGCGCGAATCGCCCAGCAGTTCCCAGCCCAGCAGCAGGTGCTGCAGCTCTCGCACATTGCTCTCGCCCTTCATGTGGTCGTCTTCCAGCCGGCGCACGGTGGCCATGCATTCCGGCGCGACGCGCACCACTTTCGGAAACAGTAGGTCTGACTCTTTCGGGTGGTGCAGCTTCTCGGGAAATTCGTCGATGTAGAACAGCATCGCCCGCACCACATCGAAAAACCGCTCGGGCTCGTCCGAGATGCCGCGCTCGATCATCAGCAGCAGGGAGCGAAGCATTGCCGCCAGAGAGGAATGCTCCTCGTGAATGATTCGAAGGCTGGACGGCGTCATGATGATCTCCAAGGCATGCGGCTAGCTTCGCACCACCAATGGGGCCACGTGTTGACGAAGGTCAAGACCGGCCGGGATGCCACCGTTTGAGCAGCAGCGCGTTGGACACCACGCTGACGCTGGAAAGGGCCATGGCCGCGCCCGCCACCACCGGGCTGAGGTAGCCCAGCGCGGCCAGCGGGATGCCCGCCACGTTGTAGGCAAAGGCCCAGAACAAGTTCTGCCGGATCTTGGCCACCGTGCGCCGCGAAATGTCCAGCGCCCCAGCCACCAGCGCCAAATCGCCCCGCATCAGCGTGATGCCGGCCGCGTGCATGGCCACATCGGTGCCGGTGCCCATGGCGATGCCCACGTCTGCAGCTGCCAGCGCCGGTGCGTCGTTGACGCCATCGCCGACCATGGCGACCACATGCCCGCCTTGCCGTAGCTCGACGACCCTGGCAGCCTTGTCTGCGGGCAGCACTTCGGCCATCACCTCGCTGACCGCGAGGCCCAGGCGCGCGCCCATCGCCAAGGCGGCGCCGTGGTTGTCGCCAGAGATCATGGTGACGCCGATGCCCTGCTCGCGCAACGCCGCTAGCGCCTCGCGCGCACCCGGCTTCGGCTCGTCGGCGAAGGCCATCAGCGCGCGCAGGGTCGGGCTGCCGCCGTTGCCCTCGATCAGCACTGAAAGAGTGGCCCCATCTGCCTGCAATTGCTGCGCCTGGGCGGCCAGGGTGCCCAGCGATACGCCGAGTTCTTCCATCCAGCGCAGGCTGCCGATCAGGTAGCTGGTGGCTCCCAACTCGCCCTCGGTGCCGCGCCCGGGCACGGCGCGCAGCCCTACCGGTTCGGCCGGCGTGAGGCTGCGCTCCTTGGCAGCCGCCACCACGGCGCGGGCCAAGGGGTGCTCGCTGCCGCTCTGCAGGCTTGCGGCAACGGTCAGGAGCGCCGCGCCGTCGCCGCCAGGCGCCGGCACGAAAGCTGCCAGCTGCGGCTGGCCGACGGTCAGCGTTCCCGTCTTGTCGAAAGCCACGGTGTCCACCTTGTGCGCCAGCTCCAGCGCCTGCGCGTCCTTGATCAGGATGCCGTATTTGGCGGCCACGCCGGTGCCCGCCATGATGGCCGCTGGGGTGGCAAGGCCGAGCGCGCAGGGGCAGGCGATCACCAGTACCGCCACGGCATGGATCAGCGCGGTTTCGCCGGCCGCGCCCGACCACAGCCAGCCAGCCAGCGTGATGGCAGCAATGACCAACACCACCGGCACAAACACCGCCGAAACCTGGTCAACCAGGCGCTGGATCGGTGCCTTGCCGGCCTGGGCATCCTCCACCAGCCGGATGATGTGCGCCAGCACTGTTTCGCCGCCCACGGCCGTCACCCGCATCACGACACGCCCCTGCCCATTGATGCTGCCACCCGTGAGCTTTCCGCCGGCGGCCTTGGCCACGGGAAGGGGTTCGCCGGTCAGCATCGACTCATCGACTTCTGTCTCGCCTTCTTCCAGCACGCCGTCGGCGCCGATGCGCTCCCCCGGCCGCAGCACCAGCCGGTCGCCGGCCAGCACTTCGGCCAGCGGCACATCGGCTTCGCCGCCCGTGCGCATCAGCACATGCGCCACCTCGGGCCGCAGCGCGTGCAGCGCGCGGATCGCCGCCGTGGTCTGTCGCTTGGCGCGCGCCTCCAGCCACTTGCCCAGCAGCACCAGCGTCACCACCACCGCCGAAGCCTCGAAGTACAGATGGGGCATTTCGTCGGCCCCGGCGTGCAGCCAGAGCCAGACCGAAAGCCCCCAGCCGGCCGACGTGCCAATGGCCACCAGCAAGTCCATGTTGCCGGCCATTGCCTTCAGCGCGTGCCAGCCGGCCCGGTAGAAGCGGGCCCCCAGGATGAACTGCACCGGCGTGGCCAGCGCAAACTGCACCCAGGCCGCCAGCATCCAGGGGCGGCCGAACAGGTCACCCACCATCGGCAGCAACAGCGGCGCGGAAAGCAGGATGCCGATGCCTACCGGCCCGAAGCCGGCCCAGGGTGATTCATGCCGAGGCTGCGCCTCTTCGGGCGTGCGCGGCTCGTAGCCGGCATCGCGCACGGCCCGGCGCAAACGTGCCTCCATCTGCTGCGCCGGTGCAAAGCTGATGCGGGCCGATTCGGTCGCCAGGTTGACCGTGGCGTCCTGCACGCCGGGCACCTTCTTCAGCGCCTTCTCGACGCGCGACACGCACGAGGCGCATGTCATGCCGCCGATACCCAGGTCCAGGCTGAGGGAAGGAGAGGTGTTCATGGGATTGCGTCGATGATCCAGGTCATAGCATGGACCTTGCCATCGTGGTAAGGTCAAGCATATGCTTCTTTGCAACCGGAATCACTGAAGGACACATCATGAACCAGACCTTTGACGTGCAGGGCATGACCTGCGGCCATTGCGAAAGGGCCGTCACCCAGGCCGTAAAGACGCTCGACCCGCTGGCCGAAGTGAAGATCGATCGGCCTGCGGGAAAGGTCGAAGTGCAGACAACCCAGTCGCGCGAGGCCGTGGCCCGGGTCATCGCTGAAGAAGGGTATGCGGTGACTCCCCAGCACGCAGTGCGGAGGTAACCCAGTGAGCCCTGCCGCGCTGGCTTGGCCCGTGAACATCGGCGCCGCCGCCCGGATGTCGGGCGTATCGGCCAAGATGGTCCGCCACTACGAATCGCTGGGCCTGCTGCCCGCCGTGGGCCGCACGGATAGCAACTATCGGCAATACAGCGAAGCGCAAGTGGAAACGCTGCGTTTCATCAAGCGTTCGCGCGAACTGGGGTTCTCGATGGCCGAGATCACCGAGCTGGTCGGGCTGTGGCAAAACCGCCGCCGCACCAGCGCCAGCGTCAAGCGGATTGCCAGCAAGCACGCCGAAGAACTCGGCCAGCGCATCACGGCGATGCAGGCGATGCAGCGCACGCTGGACCAGCTGATTTATTGCTGCCAAGGCGACGAGCGGCCCGACTGCCCTATCCTGGACGATCTGGCCGGGCTGAAAGTCTGAACCGTTCTTTACACGTCCGCTACTTCACAGCCATGGCGGCTATACACGCGCCGATGACACTTGCGTTCAACATCGAAAGGAAGTGTTCATGAAATTCGCCCTCAGGCAACTTGCCGCTGCCGCCTTGCTGGCCACCCTCGGCTTTGCCGCCAGTGCCCAGATGAATCCTCCCGCCACGCCAGGCGCACCGGGTGCCATGCCGCACCCCGGCATGCGCGAGCACATGGCCGGCCACTTTGATCCGGCACGCATGCAAGAGCACATGGCGCGCCGCGAAGCCGCGCTCAAGCAGAAGCTGCAGAACACGCCGGCGCAGGAAGGCGCCTGGACGGCTTTTACCGCCGCCATGCGCCCGCCCGCCAACTGGAAGCGCCCGGATCGCGCCGAGATCGAACGCCTGCCCATGCCCGAGCGCATCGACCGCATGCGGGCCCTGCGCACTGAGCGCAACGCCATGATGGACAAGCGCGGCGAGGCCATCAAGACCTTCTATGCCACGTTAACGCCGTACCAGAAGGGCCTGTTCGACTCGCTCAAGCGCCCCCACGGCCATCGCGGTGGCATGGGCGAGATGGGTGGCATGGGTGGCCCCGGCGGCGTGCACCACGGCGGCTAAAGCCCCAGAAATTTCTTCACTTTGCTTTCCACCACGCCGCGCGGCCCTTCGTCTCGCAGGTGCACCTGTAGCCCATCAACGTCGATGAACTGCGAGGGCGGAGGTGCCCAGCGCGCCTTCAGCGCCTCGACCGGCTGATCCGGCGCCCAAGTGGCGCCAATGCCCACGACGGCGAAGAAAAGCAGGCCGCCCAGGACCAGCAGGAGGCTGCGCACCAGCAGGGTTTTCATGGTGTCCAGACTGTAACGCCGGCGCCAGGGCCGCTTTCTAGCCGGCTTTCTGTCGTCCTGCGGGTGTCCCGGTGCGTTGAATACGGGCATCCGGGCCTGTTTCCAGTGTCAGGGCTGCGCAGGAGTTGTCATGGGTTTTGTCCAGGATACGTTTGATGCGGGTAGCGTGGTCGCCGCCCGGCTCACCCAGGCCGCACTCAGGCGGCTCGAGCCCGAATTGCGGCTGCTGCTGTGCGGCCACCAGGTTTTCGTCAAGCAGGTCAACGGCGAATACCGGCCGCGTGGCTCCCAGATGGGCCTTGCCCATTACTTCACCTTCGCCGATCTCGAGGCCCCTGCCCTGAGCCAGCACGTCGCCTAGCGGCTGCCGGTCAGTCCCCGATGGGTTTCACTCAAACCTTCCTTGGCACCAGCTCCCTGTAGCCGGTCGCGGCGTCGAGTTCGCGCCTGAATTCCCAGCCCGGCAGCAGCGCCAGGACGATCTCGGCCGTGGTGCGTACGATGCAGCCGGGCAGCAAATGACCGCCACGAACCACACCCTGCGCGTCGGAAACGCTGGCGTGCAGGTGTGCACCGTCGGGGCTGAGCGTGCCCGAAAGCGTGACCAGTTCCAGCGGCGCGATGATTTCAGCGCCTTCGGGCCGCGCCGCGTAGCGCAGCACTGCGCGCGACAAGCTGCCCGCCACCGACACCACGCAGGCGGCGCGCACGCCGTGCGCATGTGCCAGGCTGGCGAACGTCGCCTCCAGCGAAGCGCGCAGATCGTCGCCGGGTGAAAGACGCAGAACCTCGAGTTGCATGGCCTCAGCCGAACGGCCGCACGCCAATCAGGAAGCCATGCGCCCAGAAGGCGAACACCGCGTAGGCCAGAACGCCCACGGCCACCGTGATGGCCGTCCCGGAACCGGTGCCTGCCGGGTAGACCGTCTGCGCGGCCCGGTCACGCGCCCGCGCAGCCTTGAAGCTGAACACGGCCCACACCAGGAAAGCGCCAAACAGAACCACATCGGCCAGCCGGCCGTTAGCCATCAGATGCGCCAGCGCCCAGACCTTGACCGACAGCACCATGGGGTGGTGCAGCCTGGCCTTGAAACTGTTGCGCGGCACATAGGCCGCAACGAACAGGACGAAAGCCACCAGCATCAGCAGTGCCGCCAGATGGCGCGTCCATGTCGGCGCGGCCCACAGCACGATGGGTTCCTGGCGCGCCAGGCCGAAGCCCCAGATCATCAGGATGAAGCCAGCCACCGACGCCAGGGTGTAGAGGCCCTTCCAGGGCTTCTCGCCGACCCGGGCGATCATCTGCCCGCGCCAGCCATCGGCCACGATGCGCGTGGAATGCACGCCCAGAAAAAGGACTAGCCCCAGGATCAAGACGGCCATGGCAACCCACCGAAAAGTTTGACTGCGTCGATTATGGGCCGACGGGATGGGTTTACACGATTGATCGCGCCGCCCGCGGATGCAAACATCCGCGCATGCCCGCTGCGCCCCAGGCCACAACACACACCACGGCCCGCTACTTCATCGACGGCCTGACCGAAGCGGGCATCGAGTATCTGTTCTGCAACCTGGGCACCGATCATGTGACGCTGATCGACGAGCTGGCCCGTTGCGCAGCCGAGGGCCGCCCCGCCCCGCGCGTGGTCCTGTGCCCGCACGAGAATGTGGCCATCCATATGGCCGGTGGCTACGCGGCCATGACGGGCCAGGGCCAGGGCGTGCTGGTGCATGTGGATGCCGGCACCGCCAACGCCGCGATGGGCATGCACAACCTGATGCGCGCGCGGCTGCCGGTGATGCTGATGGCCGGGCGCGCGCCGTTCACGCTTCACGGCGAATTGCCCGGTTCGCGCGACAACTATGTCCACTTCGTGCAGGACCCTTTCGACATCGCCTCGCTGGTGCGCCCCTATGTCAAGTGGGAATACAACCTGCCTTCGGGTGTGGTAGCCAAGGAAGTGCTGCGGCGCGGCCACACCATGATGCAAAGCGACCCGCCCGGCCCGGTTTTCCTGACGCTGCCGCGCGAAACGCTGGCCGAGACCTGGGAGCCCAAGCGCGTCGCGTCCTACCCCGCACAGCGCTACGGCAGCGTCCAGGTGGGCTCCGCACCGCACGAGGTAACCGCCCGGATCGCGCGCGAGCTGATCATGGCCGAACACCCGATCGTGATCACCTCGTACCTGGGCCGCAAGCCCGAAGCGGTGCATGCGCTGGAAGCACTGGCGCAGCTGTGCGGGATTCAGGTGCTGGAGTTCAGCCCCTCGTACCTGTGCATCTCGCGCGAATCACCTTGCTTTGCGAGCTTCGACCCGAATGTTCTGCTGCCGCATACCGATCTGGGCTTGCTGCTCGATGTCGACGTGCCATGGTTGCCGTCGGCCAAGCCGCGCGACGATACCCGCTGGATCCACATCGACATCGACCCGGTCAAGAAAGACTTTCCGATGTGGGGCTTCGCCACTGACGTGCGGGTGCAGGCCGATTGCGCGCTGGCGTTGCGCGATCTGCATGAGGCCGTGCTGGCGCTGGCCGACGATGCCTTCCATGCCCGCGTGGCGCGGCGCATCGCCAGCTGGGCCGGCGCCCGCCGGGAACGCGCGCAGCGCCTTGCAGCAGCCGCCCGGAAGCCGGGCCAGCACGGGGCACTGGAAGCCGCGTTTGTCTGCGCCGCGCTAGGGCGAGTGTTGCGGCCCGACGACGTGCTCATCAACGAAGGCATCCGAAACGCACCCGCCGTGCTCCAGCACATTTCGCGCAGCCTGCCGCTCACGCTGCTCGGCGGCGCCGGCGGCGGCCTGGGCTATAGCGCCGGCATGGCGTTGGGCGTCAAGCTGGCCCGGCCCGGCGTACGCGTGGTCCATGTCGAAGGCGACGGTGGCTTTCATTTTTCCACGCCCACTTCGGTCTATGCGGTGGCGCAGGCCAGCGGCCTGCCGATCCTCAGCGTGGTGCTGGACAACGGCGGCTGGCAGGCCGTCAAGGAGGCCGTGCTGCGCGTCCACCCCGACGGGCCGTCAGCGACGCACCAGCAGTTTCATGCACGTCTGGCGGGCGAGCAACGGCGCTTCGAGCAGGTAGGCCAGGCCTTTGGCGCCCATGGCGAGCGGGTGACGCGGCCCGACGAACTCGAACCCGCGCTTCACCGTTGCCTGCAGGCGCTGGACAATGGGCGTGCGGCCGTGCTCGTTGTATCCATCACCCAGCTTTGACAGGAAGGTTTCATGAATCATCTGGCAACATCGCGTCGCAACTGGCTGGTGGCCGCAGCCGCGGCTTCGGGCGGCATGTTGCTGCCCAAGTGGGCCCGCGCGCAAGCCGGCTGGCCGAGCAAGACGGTGCGCATCATCGTTCCATATGCCCCCGGCGGCGCCAACGACATCCTGGCGCGGCTGGTCTCGGACAAGCTTGCCGCCGCGCTGGGCCAGCCGGTGGTCGTCGAGAATCGCGCCGGTGCGGCGGCCATCGTCGGCACCGAATACGTCGCCCGGTCCGCCCCCGACGGCCACACGCTGCTGATGGCGGCCAGCGGCCCGATCGTTTTCAATCCCGCGCTGTATTCGAAGCTGCCGTATTCGCCGCTGCAAGACCTGGCGCCGATCTCCATGGCCGGCTCGTTCCCCCTGGTGCTTGCCGTGCATGAAAACTTTCCTGCAAAGAACCTGAGCGAACTGGTTGCCTATACCCAGGCCAACGCGGACAAGTCGAGCTACTCTTACCCTGCCGCATCGTTCCAGCTGGTGATGGAGTTGCTCAAGTCACGCTCGGGCCTGAAGGCGCTGAACGTGCCCTACAACGGCAGCGCGCCATCCATCAATGCGGTGTTGACGCAGGAGGTGCAGATGACGCTGATCGACTCGGGGCCCGTCGCCGGCATGCTGCGCTCCGGCCGCATGCGGGCCCTGGCCGTGACTTCCGAGCAGCGCCTGCCCACCCTGCCGCAAGTGCCCACGCTGCGCGAGCAGGGGGTCGACTTGGCCGTCA
>JANYAN010000392.1 GCA_025361305.1 Burkholderiales bacterium | reverse complement strand
ATCGAGGACCTGAATGCCCAGAACGTCGTCATCGGCGGCAAGAAGATCCGGTTCGAGATCCAGGCCGAAGACGATGCCGCCGACCCGAAGCAGGGCGCGGCCGTCGCACAAAAGCTGTGCGATGCCAAGGTCGCGGGCGTGGTCGGGCACCTGAATTCAGGTACGACGATCCCCGCCTCCAAGGTCTACAACGATTGCGGCATCCCGCACGTGACGGGCGCGGCCTGCTTCGGGTCGGCGGCATCGTCTTCGGCCTGGATTTCGAAGCGCATTTTCTTGCCGCCGATCACGATATTTTGCGCGTTGAGGTCCTCGATGGCCATGCGCACGCCGTTTTCGTTGTCGCGACCGTAGTGGGCCTGACCACCCGACATCGGAGCGACGTGGCCGATCTTGACCACCTGGACGTCCTGAGCGGACGCCAGACCCGCGACAGCGGCAATGGCCGCGGCAACCGTCAATTTCAAATTCATCTGCATAACTAACCTCCAGAGTGGGAAAAAGGTTGAGAATTCTTTTATGGCTCAACGGCGGCGAACATATCGCAATTTCCGCACCCGGGCCATAGGGAAATGTCTAGGTCGCGACAGATAAGGGGGTTTACCCGATGCGCTGGAGTGCTAATGGCGGCACTTTCAAGGCTCGGGCTTCACCAGCCAGGCACCGGTGCCCAGTTCTTCGGATAGCGCCTGGGACACGGTTTGACGCACGACCAGCTCGATTTCGTCGCGCAGTTGGGGCCCCAGGGTGCGCGTCTGTTCCAGCACGATCGTTGCAATTGTCTCGCGCAGCCGACGGTCCAGGCTCAGGTCGATGCGCTGCATGATGCGATGGATCAACTGCTCCTGTGACCACGGGGCAGCTGCGGCGGGCGCCGTGCCGGAGTGGCCCGGATTGACCACTTCGGTCAGGGTCGGCACGAACCGGGGCGGCGTACGCGCCATCAGACGGCCTCTTTCGTCGCCAGGTCGTGCCGTGTAATGGCGTAGCCGCGATCGGCATAGTGCTTCCATCTGAGGCGGGCCTGCTGGCGGTCGTCCTCGTCTGCGGTCACCACGTCGATCAACCGTTCAAATCGCTCGAAGCCTTCGGGCACAGCCGTTCCCAGGTTGACCAGCACCTGATGGTGGGGCGAAGCGGTGGCTGATTCGGCCAGCACGATCGGCGAAGCGGCGAGCACGGCGGGCGCCGCCCCGACAGCCTGGCAATGCGGCAGGAATTCCAGCGGCGCAAATGTCCAGAGCGCCACATCGAGCTCCCGCAACACGCCGGACTGCGCGGTGACCACCACCTTCGCACCGGTGCCGGCAGCCTTGCGCAACAGGCGGCAGGCGTACCGCACTCTGTCGGGCACATTGAAATGGAACTCCACGCCCGTCATGGCCGTCGCTCAGGCGGCTCGGCGCGCGGTGCCCTTGGCACGGGCTTGCGGCTTTGTTTGCAGGCCAAGCAGGTATTCCACCAGCAACCCGACCGGCCTGCCCGTCGACCCCTTGGCCGCCCCGCTCTTCCAGGCCGTACCCGCAACATCGAGGTGGGCCCAGGGAAACTTGCCCGCGAAACGCTGCAGGAACTTGGCCGCCGTGATGGCGCCCCCGGCACGCCCCGCTATGTTGGCCACGTCTGCAAAATTGCTCTTGAGCCCTTCGGCATACTCTTCGTCCAGCGGCATGCGCCAGCAGGGGTCAAACGCCGTCTCACCGGCCTTGTGCAAGGCGTGCGCCAGGTCGTCATCGGAAGCGAACATGCCGCTGCGAACGCCGCCCAGCGCGATGACGCAGGCACCGGTCAGCGTGGCGATGTCGACGACAGCACGCGGCTTGAAACGCTCAGCATAGGTGAGCGCATCGCACAGGATGAGGCGCCCCTCAGCATCTGTATTGAGCACTTCGATGGTCTGGCCGCTCAGGCTGGTGAGAATGTCGCCCGGCTTGTACGCCCGTCCGTCCGGCATGTTCTCGCAACTGGGAATCAGGCCGACCACGTTGACGGCGGGCCGCAGGTCGACCAGGGCGCGGAACACGCCAAGCACGCTGGCTGCCCCGCCCATGTCGAACTTCATCTCGTCCATTTCCGGACCCGGCTTGAGCGAAATGCCGCCGCTGTCGAAGGTGATGCCCTTGCCCACCAGAACCACCGGCGCATCGCCGACGGCAGTTCCGTTGTAGCGCAGAACGATGAAGCGCAGAGGCTCATGCGATCCCTGCGCCACCGCCATGAACGAGCCCATCCCGATCTTGGCGACTTCCTTGGGGCCCATGACTTCACATTTGAAACCAGGCGCCTTGGCCAGGCGCTTGGCCTCCTGCCCGAGCCGGGTCGGCGTTGCCAGGTTGGGCGGCAAGTTGGCCAGTTCACGGGCCAGTTCGATGCCTTCGGCCACACCGCGGGCCGTTGCCAGTTCGGCGCTGAAGCGGGCAGCATCGGCCACTACCAGGGTCACTCGCACCAGGGCGCGGCCTTCGGGCTTGGATTTGGTCGCCACGTAGGCATAACTCGTTTCGGCCGTTGCGGCAACGGCGGCCCGTACGGCGCCAGCGCCGGCATCGTGCGGCAGGCAAATGGCAATGCGCTTGATCGCCGTGTTGCGAAATCCGCTCACGGCAGTCTGGACCGCCGATTGAATCCGGCGGGCGGAGCCATCGCCGGCACCGGCCAGGATCACCCGGGTCGCGGCCAGACCCGCGCTGCGATAGCCGTGCAGCAATTTGCCGGGCTTGGTTTCCAGATCGCCGGCCTTCAACGCGCCGGCCACCAGGGCCGAAAGCGGATCGCTTGCGGCCTTGAACGATTCGGTCACCAGAACGATGAGGGCGTCGCATTTTTCAGCGGCAGCACCGGCCAGAGTCAGAGTCTTGAGTTCGAAGTCCATAATTCGCTGTTTTTCCCAGTAAAGCTGTCGCGCCGATGTTATTCCATTCCACCCTCCGCAAGGAACTCGCGCGCAGTTTCGGTGCGACCCTCGTGGTGCTGGTGACCATCGTCATGACGATGACCCTGATCCGCACGCTGAACCAGGCCAGCCGTGGTAGCGTCAACCCGCAGGAAGTGATGATGGTGATGGGCTACAGCGTGCTGGGCTACCTGCCGCCCATCCTGACGCTTTCGCTGTTCATCGCCATCGTGGGCACCCTGTCGCGAATGTACCGGGACAGCGAGATGGTGATCTGGTTCGGCGCCGGCCGCGGCTTGTCTTCGTTTCTCTCGCCGCTGCTGCGTTTTGCCTGGCCGGTCCTGCTGGTGATCGCCGTGCTGGCGCTGGTCGTGTGGCCCTGGGCCAACCAGCAGACGCAGGACATGAAGGACCGCTACGGCAAACGCGGCGACCTGGAACGGGTGGCCCCGGGCCAGTTCCAGGAATCAGCCAGCGGCACCCGCGTATTCTTTCTGGACAAGGACACGCCGGACAACAAGTCGGGCAAGAACATCTTCATTTCCACCAGCGAGCGCGGCCGCGACACCGTGACGTCGGCCCGCAGCGGCCAGATTGTCGAGCGCGGCGATGAGCAGTTCCTGCTGCTTTCGAATGGCCAGCGGCTGGAAAGCACGGGCGGCGGCCAGGACCTGAAGATCAGCGAGTTCGAGGAATTCGGCAATCGGGTCGGTACCAACGAACTGGGCGAACGCGATGTGATCCCGGCCAAGGCGCTGTCCACTCTGGCGCTGCTGCTCGACCTGACACGCAACAACCAGGCCGAGTTGGCGTGGCGGCTCGGCCTGGCGCTGGCAGCGCTGAACTTTGTTGTCATTGCCGTCACCGTGTCCAGCGTCAATCCGCGCGCCGGCCGCAGCGGCAATCTGGTCTTTGCCCTGTTTGCCTTCGTCGTGTATTTCAACCTGCTCAATCTGGGCCAGAGCTGGATCGCCACAGGCCAGACCAGCTTCCAGGTTTTCCTGCTTGGCTTGCATGGCGGAGCCTTTGTCGGTGGATTGCTCTGGCTGGGCCAGCAGCACAACAACTGGTCGCTGATGCGCCTGCTGCGGCGTCGCCGGAATGTTCCCGGCCGGGGGGCCGCATCATGATGACCATTCGCCGCCTGATTTATCGCGAGGTGGTGGCCGCAGTGGTGTTTGTCGCCGTCGGGTTCCTGGCGCTGTTTTTCTTTTTTGACTTTGTCGACGAGTTGCCCGACGTGGGCAAGGGCACGACTGGCTACAAACTGACGCAGGCCCTAGTCTATGTGACGCTGATGGTACCCAGCCACTTGTATGAGTTGCTTCCCATCGCGGTGCTGATTGGCACGATCTTCGTGATGGCGCGGCTGGCGCAAAGCTCCGAATACACCATCCTGCGCACCAGCGGGTTGGGTCCCTGGCGAGCCCTCAAGACGCTGCTTGTGCTGGGCCTGGTCTTCACGGTGCTCACGTTTGCATCCGGCGACTACGTAGCGCCTGTGGCCGACCGCACAGCGCAGTTGCTCAAGGCGCGCTTCGAAGGCCGTATCAGTGTGGGGCAAACCGGCGCCTGGCTCAAGGAAAGGCAACCCTATAGTACGGTGAACGTCAACGTGGGCGCCCTGTTGCCCGATGGTGACATGCAGGCCGTACGAATCTTCGAGTCGGACAGCGGTGGATTTCTCATTTCGGTGACGCAGGCAGCACGCGGCCGTGTCGCCGAAGGTGGAGCGTGGGCGCTGGAACAGGTTGAGCGCACCGAATTCAGCACGCGTGGCGCCGAGGCGGCACGGGTGGACCGGGTCAAGCTGCCGCAGCTCAGGTGGCCCACCGAGATCACAGCCGAGATGGTCTCGGTCGCTCTGCTCAAGCCCGACCGAATGAGCACGATCGACCTGTTCCAGTACATCCGCCATCTGGACGCCAATGGCCAGACCTCGCAGCGCTACGAAATCGAGTTCTGGCGCAAGGTGTTCTACCCCCTCAGCTGCATCGTGATGGTGGTGCTCGCCCTGCCCTTTGCCTACCTTCACTTCCGGGCGGGGGGCATCACGGCGTATGTGTTTGGCGGCGTATTGATTGGCATCAGCTTTTTCCTGTTGAACAACGTCTTCGGCTACATCGGTAACCTGCGCAGCTGGTGGCCATGGCTGACGGCGGCGTCACCCGGGCTGATCTACTCGGTCTTTTCGCTTGGCGCGTTCGGCTGGCTGGTCCTGCGGCGCTAGTCATGGCACGTGAAGGTCTGGCCATCATCCTGCTCGGGCATGGTTCGCGCGATCCGCTCTGGCGCGCGCCGATAGAATCCGTTGCCGCCCGGCTGGCAATGGTGCAGCCGACCACTGATGTGCGCTGCGCCTACCTGGAAATGGACACCCCGGATTTGCCGCGTGCCGCGGCGGACCTGGTGGCCAATGGCGCGCGAGTGGTGCGGATCCTGCCGATGTTCCTGGGCACGGGCCGACATGCTCGCGAAGACGTCCCGGTCATCGTGAACGAATTGCGACTGGCCCATCCCGGGGTCGAATTCGAGCTTCGACCGGCCGTGGGGGAGGACCCTCGGGTCGTGGAGCTGCTGACCCAATTGGCGCTGGAATAAACGATAGATAAGTTGCGGCATAATGAATTTCTGTCTTAGTAGAAATTCGGCATGAATCTGCATCAGTTCCGATTTGTCCAGGAAGCGGTGAGGCGCAATCTGAACCTCACGGAGGCGGCCAAAGCGCTGCACACGTCGCAGCCGGGCGTCTCCAAGGCAATCATCGAACTGGAGGAAGAACTTGGCGTCGAGATCTTCGCCCGCCACGGCAAGCGGCTCAAGAGGGTGACCGAACCTGGGCAGCATGTGCTCAAGAGCATCGAGCTGATCATGCGCGAGGTGGGCAACCTCAAGCGCATTGGCGAACAGTTCAGCGCCCAGGACAGCGGGACCCTGTCGATCGCCACGACCCACACCCAGGCGCGCTACGTGTTGCCGGTGCCGGTGGCCCGGTTGCGCGAGGCTTATCCCAAGGTCAACGTCAGCTTGCATCAGGGCTCACCCGACCAGGTGGCGCGCATGGTCATAGACGAAGTGGCGGAAATAGGCATCGCGACCGAATCGCTGCCTGACTACCAGGAACTCGTGACGCTGCCGTGCTACGAGTGGCAGCACGTGCTGGTGCTGCCACTGGAACACCCGCTCGCGAAGAAGGATCGTGTCACGCTCGAGGACATCGCGGCCGAGCCCTTGATTACCTACCATCCGTCGTTTACCGGCCGAACGCGAATCGACACCGCCTTCGCGCAGCGCAAGCTGCAGCCGCGCATAGCGCTGGAGGCGATCGATTCCGACGTGATCAAGACCTATGTGCGGCTTGGGCTGGGCATAGGCATCGTCGCCGAAATGGCGGTGCGCGATGACGGCAGCAACAGCGATCTGGCTGTGCGGCCCCTGGGTCACCTGTTTGGTCAGAATGTCGCCCGTGTCGCGTTCAAGCGCAGCGCTTACCTGCGCAACTTTGTTTACAAGTTCGCCGAATTGCTGTCCGACCGCCTGGACCGCAACCTGATCGCCAAGGCGATGAGCGGACACGGCAACGACTACGAATTGTGATGCTCGGGGGAGCCTGGAAGGGACGAGTATCTGCGTTCAAAAATGCCTGTCCGAGCCAACCACCCATGAATCAACCAACAGAGCGAACGCCGTACGTAGAAACCAAGCTGCCGGCCGTCGGTACGACCATCTTTACGGTGATGTCGGCGCTGGCTGCGGAAAAGGGGGCGGTCAACCTGGGGCAGGGCTTCCCGGATTTCGACTGTGATCCGCGCCTGATCGATGCGGTCACGCTGGCCATGACCCGTGGCC
>JANYAN010000354.1 GCA_025361305.1 Burkholderiales bacterium | reverse complement strand
GGGAGAAGTACCTCTCGTCCTGCGCCAACCACTGGATGCCCAACGAAGTGAACATGTCGCGCGACATCGCGACGTGGAAGGACCCGAACGGTCTGACCGATGACGAGCGCCGCATCATCAAGCGCAACCTCGGCTTCTTCGTCACGGCCGATTCGCTGGCCGCAAACAACATCGTGCTGGGCACCTACCGCCACATCACCGCACCCGAGTGCCGCCAGTTCCTGTTGCGCCAGGCCTTCGAAGAGGCAATCCACACCCACGCCTACCAGTACATCGTCGAGTCGCTCGGGCTGGACGAGGCCGAGATCTTCAACGCCTACAACGAGATCGCCTCGATCCGCGACAAGGACCAGTTCCTGATCCCCTTCATCGAGGCGATCATGGACCCCAACTTCCAGACCGGCACTCCTGAGAACGACCAGACGCTACTGAAGTCGCTGATCGTGTTCGCCTGCCTGATGGAAGGTCTGTTCTTCTACGTCGGCTTCACCCAGATCCTGGCGATGGGCCGGCAGAACAAGATGACCGGCGCGGCCGAGCAATACCAGTACATCCTGCGCGACGAGTCGATGCACTGCAATTTCGGCATCGACCTGATCAACCAGCTCAAGCTCGAGAACCCGCACCTCTGGACCTCTGAATTCAAGGCCGAGATCAAGGCGCTGTTCCAGCAGGCCGTCGAACTCGAATACCGTTATGCCGAGGACACCATGCCGCGTGGCGTGCTGGGCCTCAATGCTTCCATGTTCAAGGGCTACCTGCGCTACATCGCGAACCGCCGCGCCACGCAGATCGGCCTGGAAACGCTCTATCCGAACGAGGAAAACCCGTTCCCGTGGATGAGCGAGATGATTGACCTGAAGAAAGAGCGCAATTTCTTCGAGACCCGTGTGATCGAATACCAGACGGGTGGCGCGCTTTCCTGGGATTAGCTGTCAGGAACGCGAACATGTCCAGATTCGCACGGATGGATGACCGGCCGCAGAGCAGGCACCTTCCGGGCAACGGTGTTCATGGGGCTGGGCTTCGTGCCCAACTCCATGGATCGCTCCATGCAACCAACAAGCGTGGAGTGCTTCTTAGTTGATGTTGATCAACTTGATCAGGAGATAGAAATGGCAACTGCAAAGAAACCGGCCGCTAAGAAGGCCGCAGCGAAGAAGCCGGCAGCCAAGAAGGCCGCGGCCAAGAAACCGGCAGCCAAGAAGGCACCGGCGAAGAAGCCAGCTGCGAAGAAGGCAGCGGCGAAGAAGCCGGCAGCCAAGAAGGCTGCTGCGAAGAAGCCAGCTGCGAAGAAGCCAGCTGCGAAGAAGGCAGCGGCGAAGAAGCCAGCGAAGAAGGCAGCGGCGAAGAAAAAGCCTGCCGCCAAGAAGCCGGCAGCGAAGAAAAAGCCTGCGGCCAAGAAAGCAGCGAAAAAGCCCGCTGCGAAGAAAGCAGCGAAAAAGCCCGCTGCGAAACCTGTAGCCAAGGCGGCTCCTGTCGCTACGGCTGCCCCTGCGGCGCAAACCACGCTGAACCCGCAGGCGGCCTGGCCATTTCCAACGGCCAGCAAGCCCTGAGGCAGGAGCGGTTATCCGCTCTTGAAGCCCGGCGCCGAAAGGTGCCGGGCTTTTTATTTGGCGGTGCTATCCGCTAGTGCTTGACCGAAAGCAACTCGATCTCGAACTGCAGCGTGGCGTTGGGCGGGATCACGCCACCGGCGCCGCGCTCGCCATAGGCGATGGCGGGCGGGCAGGTCAGGCGCGCCTTGCCGCCAGGCTTCATCAGCTGCACGCCCTCGGTCCAGCACGGGATCACGCGGTTGAGCGGGAACTCGGTCGGCTCGCCTCGCTTGTACGAACTGTCGAACTCGCTGCCATTGGCCAGCGTGCCGCGATAGTGCACCTTGACGGTGTCTGTCGCCACGGGTGACGCGCCCTTCCCTTCCTTCAGCGAGAGGTAGACCAGTCCACTGGCGGTAGTGACACTGGCTTGCGCCAACGCGCCGCCGACAGTCAGGGACAGCGCCAGGGCGCAAAGCATGAATCGCACAACAGACTCCTTGATGTTCAAGCGTCGATTATTGCCGACCGCTCGCCACGTCGTTGCGGCCGCGCAGCGGCAGCTCCGGCAGGAACCAGGCTGCCAGGAAAGCCGCAGCGACGACCCCTACGCCAGCGGCAAAGGTGGACGCGATGGCATGCCGATACAGGTCCACGGCCAGCACGTGGGCCTGGGCAGGCAGCGACTCGACGTAGGCCAGGCCGCCCTGCGCCAGCGCGGCGGCGTCAATGCCCGAACCCGCAGGCAAGGTGGCGATACCCCCTTGGAGCTGCCACGCCAGGATTGCGCCGCCGCCGGCCACGCCGACCGCGCCGCCCAGCGAGCGGAAGAAGGCCAGTGTCGCGGTAGCCGCGCCCATGTCGCGCGGCGGCACGGCGTTCTGGACGGCGATGGTCATGTTGGGCATCACCAGGCCAAGCCCCACGCCGAGCGCAACAAGTGCCGGTTCAATCACGGTCAACGGCTGGGCGCTTGCAGCGCCCCATGCAAGCACAGCGAAGGCCAGCACCGCCGCCGCCAGGCCGCCTACCTGCGCCGGCTTGTAGCGCCCGGTGCGCAGCAGCACACGGCCGTTGACGAAGGAGGAAACGACGATGCCGATCATCAGGCCGCCGCTGAGCAAGCCCGAGCGCGAGGCACTCACGCCCAGGATCATCTGGAAGAACAGCGGGAAGAAGACGCCTGCGCCCAGCATCCCCATGAACGTCAGGGCCAGCGCGATGCATGCAACCACAAAGACACGATTGCTCAGAAGGTGCAGTGGCAGCACCGGCTCGCTGGCCACCCGTTCGCGCCAGACGAAAGCCGCGGCCAGCCCGGCGCAGGCCAGGCCGAGCCCCAGCATTTGCAGAGAAACCCAGGGCAGCCGGGCCCCGCCCAGAGTAAGGGCCAACAGGAATGCCGTGGTCGCGCCCGCCAGCAGCGCAGCGCCCAGGTAGTCGATCTGGTGCCGGTGCAACACCTGCGGCCGACGCAGGGCCCGGCCGACCATCACCAGGGCCGCTGCGCCGATGGGCAGGTTGATATAAAAGATCCAGTGCCACGACAGCAGGTCAGTGATCACGCCGCCCAGCACCGGGCCGAGCACACTGCAAACCGCGAAGACGCCAGCCACGGCACCCTGGCGCCGGCCTCGCTGCGCCGGCGGAATCAGGTCTGCAATGGTGATCTGCGTCAGCGGCAGAAGGCCACCTGCCCCGAGCCCCTGCAGTGCGCGAAAGACGATCAGCTCGGGCATGGTCCGGGCCGCGCCGCTGAGAACCGAGCCAAGCAGAAATACCAGCACGGCGGCGTACAGCAGGGGCTTGCGGCCGTATTGGTCGCTCAGCTTGCCGTACAGCGGCATGGTGACCGTGGAGGCCAGGACGTAAGCCGTCACAGCCCAGGACAGATGCGCCGCGCCGCCCAGATCAGCCACGATGCGCGGCAACGCCGTGGCCATGATGCTCTGGTCCAGCGCACCCAGCGCCAGAACCACCATCAGGCCAAGGAAGACCCGCCGGATTTCTGCGGGTGTAGGCTCGGCTGTCACGCTCATCGCTCCCCGGCTACCAGTGCCATGCGGCGCCGCAGCCGCTGCGCCTCGCCCAGCGCGCCGGCCTGCTCGGCCCTGAGCGCCTGCGCTCCCAACCACGCCAGCAGAGGCCGCCGCCAGCCTTGCGCCGCAGCGGTATCGACAGCCAGTTGCAGCACGTCGGGGCTGGCTCGTCCGGTCTCGAACAACACGCCGGCGGCCACCAGCCGGCTGACCGGTTCGGCCATGGCCGTCACCGCCGCCGCGTCCGGTGGAGCGCTCTTGCCCGCAAGGTAATCTGCATAAGCCACTTCAGCCGGCGCGGCATCCGCACGCAGCGGATCGAAGCCGGTGCAGGGTTCCAGCTCGAGGCTGGCCAGGGCAAGCGCGCAGCGCGTGAGCTCGACGCGGGCCACCAAGCTTGCGTCGCCGGTGCGGGCCAGCTCGCTGCGCGCCCGTGCAAATTCAGCCGCGGCGACCCGCGTGTCGCCCGTCATGAAAGCCTGCACGTAGCGCTGCAACGAATCGTGCGCGCTCATCTGCCAATCGGGCACCTGCGGCTTGCTCGAGCACGCCGCCAGCAGGGTGGCCACGGCGATCGTCAGCAGATTTCTCATGGCAGCTTGATTTGTGTGTCGCGGGCAAACGGCCACTTGCGGTTGATTTCGTTGACCAGGCTTTCGATCTTGCGCAGATTGGCTTCGACGTCGCCGCGCAGTGCGCCCAGGTCGGTCGTGGCAGTGCGCACGTTTGCGCCCACAGCCTGGGCCTCGGCCAGCACGGCATCGACCTTCTTCAGGCTGGCGCGGGTGTCGGCCAGCAAGCCGTCGAGTTGTCGCACCGTGTCGCGTGCGTCCCTGACCAGGCCCTCCTGCCCAAACACCTGGGCATCGGCCTTGCTGGCCAGCGTGTCCATGCGCGCCAGCAGCGCATTGGTTCGCTCCAGTGTGGTAACCAGCTTGCGTGCGTCTGCCTCGTTGCCGAACAGCGCACCCAGCGCGCCTTGAGGTCCCTTGAGCTTGTCAGTCACGGCTTGCACGTTGGCCAGCATGCTGCGCAGCGGGGCCTCCTGCGCGGTCATGGCCGTGAGGTTTTCAAGCACGTCCTTGGCCGCCGCGATCACGCGGGGAATTTCGGCGGTGGAGTCGCCACGCAACACCGGCCGCACTGCCCCATCGGCCAGGGGCGGATCGGTCAACACCCCGCTGAAGGCGCGGATGTTGGTGGCGCCCACGACGCCGCGTACCAGGGTGAACACGCTGGAAGCGCGCAGCCAGTGCGCATCCTTGCGCGGGACATCGACAATGATTCGCACGTTGCCGTCCTCGGCCAGCTCGACCCGGTTCACGCGGCCGATCGGAAAGCCCGAGAACGTCACATCCATGCCGACCACCACACCCTCCGAGTCATCGGCCGTGAGAACCAGTGTCTGGGTCGCCTCGAACACGCCGCGCGCATAAAGCAGGTACATCACCGCGCAGCCGATCAACAATGCGGTGAACAGCAGCAGCAGTCGCGCCTTGAGTTCAAGATGAGGGACTGTCGCCGGCATCGTGGGCTCGGACAATGCAGGCGTGTTGTCGGGTGAAATCCGTGGCATGGGGCTCAATAATAGTTGCCCACCAGCGACGCGGCTTCCACCAGCAGAAGCACGGCGAACATGCGCACCAGGCCTTGCAGCGCGGCACTTTCGCGCGAACCGTCGCCCTCGTTGTCGACCAGGGCCGAGGCCGTCGGAATGATGGACACCGCGAGGCTGAAGAACAGCGCCTTGAGCACGAAGATCAGCGACACGGCGGGGTTGAACACATGGCCGAACATGTGGGTGTAGGCCGGCAGGCCGGACAGCCCCGGTCCGAACACCGCCAGGTAGGCCAGCACCAACGCCACCACGCAACTCAGCGCTGCCAGGGTGATGGAGCTGAACACCCCTGCCACCATTCGAGGCAGGATCTCACGCACAGCCGGATCGATTCCCTGCCGGCGCAGTATGTCGAAGCGGCCGGCGCGCCGCATCTGGGTCAGCGCCGCGCCGTTGGGGATCGTGCAGCGCAGCGCAACGAACAGCGACGCGGTGAGCGGGATCAGCTCAAGCACCAGAACCCTGATCACCATTTCGAGGGCGTATTGCGACAGGCCATAGCTCAGGGCCGTGACCACCACGATGCGCGTGATCACCAGCGTCAGCAACGCACACAGTGCGGTGAAGCCGCCGAGGATTGGCACGGTGTCCGCATAGACGTGGTGTGCCAGCGCATGGCGATTGGCGGCACCATAGCTGGATGGCGAAAGTGCCAGGACCAGCAGGATGGCACCCGAATCGACGAAGCGCCACCAGCCGGCGAGCCAACGCAGCGGCACGGTCCCGGCGTCGCCGAGCGCGCGATACCATTGCGGCAAGTGAACCATGGCACGATGATAGCTGGCATGCACGACCATTCATTCGACCTGTTCGTCATCGGCGGCGGCAGCGGGGGCGTGCGCGCCGCCCGCATGGCGGCACAGCGGGGCGCACGCGTGGCGCTGGCGGAAGCCGCGGCACTCGGCGGCACCTGCGTCAATGTGGGCTGCATTCCCAAGAAGCTGTACAGCTACGCCGCCCACTTTGCGCAGGACTTTCACGACGCGGCCGGTTTCGGCTGGGATTTGCAGCCGCCTCGGCTGGACTGGGCCCGGCTGAAGGCGAACCGTGCCGAAGAGATCAGCCGGCTCAACGGCGTGTACTTGCGCCTGCTCGCCGAACCCGGCGTGCGGATCCTGCGGGGCTGGGCGCGGCTGACAGGCCCGCATGCTGTCGAGGTGCGCACGGGCAGCGGCACCCATCAGTTCACTGCGCGGCACATCCTGGTGGCCACGGGCGGCACACCGGACGTGCCGACCTTTCCCGGCTGCGAGCACGTGGTCACGTCCGACAGCATGTTCGATCTCGACCCTTTCCCGCGGCGCCTGCTGGTCGTGGGTGGCGGCTACATTGCCTGCGAGTTCGCCTCGATCTTCAACGGCCTGGGCGCCCGCGTGACCCAGCTGTACCGCGGCGAGCAGGTGCTGCGCGGTTTCGATGACGACATCCGCGCCTTCCTCGCCGCGCAAACGCGCAAGCACGGAGTCGACCTGCGGACCCACTCCGATGTGCGGGCGATCGAAAAAACCGCCGACGGCCTGAGGGCCGAGTTGCTGGACGGCAGCACTTTGATGGCCGATACGGTGCTGTATGCCACCGGGCGCGTGCCCAACGTGGACGGCCTGGGTCTGGACACGGTGGGCGTGGCCCAGGGCAAGCTTGGAGCCATCGTCGTCGACGAGCACTATCGCAGCAGCGTGCCTTCAATCCACGCGCTCGGCGACGTCACAGCGCGGCTGCAGCTCACCCCAGTGGCATTGGGTGAAGCGATGGTGCTGGTCGACCACCTGTTCGGCACCGGGCAGCGACGCCTGGGTTACGACTACGTTCCCACGGCGGTCTTCACGCATCCGAACATCGCGACGGTCGGCTTCACCGAGAGCCAGGCGCGTGAGACGTTCGGCGCTGTGACCTTGTTCCGCAGCGAGTTCAAGCCGCTGAAGCAGACGCTGGGCGGCAGCCCGGAACGCACCTTCATGAAGCTGGTCGTGGACACGGCAAGCGATCGGGTAGTCGGCCTGCACATGGTCGGGCCCGATGCCGGCGAAGTGGTTCAGGGCTTTGCCGTGGCGCTCAAGGCCGGTGCAACCAAGGCGATGTTCGACGCTACCGTGGGCATCCATCCCACGGCCGCGGAGGAATTCGTCACGATGCGCGAACCGTCCGCCTCCTGAGCGCCGCTGCGTCGCCGGTTGGGGCCTAGTTGATATTCAGGAAATAGGTTTAATTATTAGGATCAAAGTAAGCTGCCAGCAGCGTCACAACCAGATCAGCTGTTGTTGCAAGATCGCCGTTGCCTGGCAGAGGTTCCCAGCGGCCTGTGTGACTGCGAAAGGCCGCGGAGTAGGCGTTGC
>JANYAN010000351.1 GCA_025361305.1 Burkholderiales bacterium | reverse complement strand
GGTGCTCAAGGGCAAGACGCTGGGCATCTGGGGCTACGGCAAGATCGGCCAGCTGGTGGCCGGCTATGGCCGGGCGTTTGGCATGCAGGTGCTGGTCTGGGGCAGTGATGCAACGCGTGTACGCGCCAGTGCTGACGGGCTGGAGGCGGCGCAAGGCCGGGAAGAACTGTTCCGCCAGAGTGACGTGCTGAGCCTGCACTTGCGACTCGCATCGGCAACCACTGGCATCGTCCGGCTGGAAGATCTTGGCCAGATGAAGCCGACGTCGCTGCTCGTCAATACCTCACGCGCCGAACTGATCGAGCCCGATGCCCTGTTGGCCGCCCTCAATCGCGGCCGACCGGGCATTGCCGCTGTCGATGTCTTCGAAAGCGAACCCATCCTGCAGGGCCACGCACTGCTGCGCCTCGAGAACTGCATCTGCACGCCGCACATTGGCTATGTCGAACAGGACAGCTACGAGCTCTACTTCGGTGCGGCTTTCGACAACGTGGTCAACTTCATCACAGGGGCACCCACGCACATAGTCAACCCCGCCGCCCTGCAGGTGAGACGCTGACACGCCGGGCCGCCGGCACCCAGGCCATGCCCCCCGTCTTGTGGCCGTTGCTGTTCGGCAACTTCGTGATCGGCACGGGCGTCCTGATTGTGCCGGGCGCCCTTAACGACATCAGCGCGTCGCTCGATATTTCGGTCGCCACGGCCGGTCAACTGATATCCGCCGCAGCACTGCTCATGTGCATCGGTGCGCCGCTATTGGCCGCGGTGGTCGCCGGCTGGGACCGGCGGCGCCTGCTGACGCTTTCGATGCTGTGGTACGCGGCACTGCACCTGGCCTGCATGGCGGCTACCAGCTTCACCACCCTGTTGCTGCTGCGGGTGCTGGCAGTCATTTCCCCAGCGATCTTCACGCCCCAGGCCGCCGCCTGTGTAGGCATGCTGGTGCCGCCCGAGCAGCGCGGCCGCGCCATCACGTTCGTCTTCCTCGGCTGGTCGCTCGCCTCGGTCCTGGGCATGCCGATCGGGGCCTACGTCGGCGGCACGCTGGGCTGGCGCGCCGCCTTCGGTGCGGTCGCGGTTCTGAGCCTTGTCAGTGCGCTGTGGGTCTGGCGTGCCATGCCCAATGGAGTCAGGCCGGCGGCCCTGTCCGCTGCTGCCTGGAGCGAGACGCTGAAATCCGGGGCTCTCATGCTGTGTGTGGCGGTCACGATGCTGTATTCGGCCGGACAGTTCGTGCTATTTTCCTATTTCGCGCCGTACTACAAGTACAAGTTCGACGTTACGCCAGCCGGGTTGAGCGTGCTGTTCATGTGTTTTGGCATCTTTGGATTCGCTGGCAACGTGCTCATGTCACGATCCATAGACCGGCTTGGCGCCGCGCGCTGCGTGATGGCCGGCGTCGGGGCCATGGCGTTGAGCTTGCTGGTCTGGCCGCTGGGGACTGGGCTGATCACGGCGGCCCTGGTGTCGATTCCCTGGGCCATGGGGTGCTTTTCCTCCAACTCGGCGCAACAGGCCCGCCTGGTCGGCATTGCGCCGGCATTGGCCACGGCGTCAATAGCGCTCAACTCCTCGGCGATGTACGCTGGCCAGGCCATCGGCGCTGCCAGTGGCGGCTGGTTGATCGCCGGCGGCCAAATGGAAATGCTGCACTGGGCCGGATTTGCCGCCCTGGTCATGGCAATGGCAGTAAGTGCCTGGGCCGCCAGCCGGCATCACGTGGCGCTTGGCTGATGCTCAGCCGCGCGGCGGCTTCTTGGGCGACCCGATGCGGGCCGTCGCGGTATCGAAGGCGTCGAATTCCATCAGGTTCGAGGCAGGGTCCACTGCCGGCGGCCGCCCCAGTACCGTGACCTGGCGCGGCTCGGCAGGGTCTTCGTCCAGGTTGATGTCCAGGCCCGAACCGGCTGAGTCGTCGTCCAGATCCACGGGCACATCAGCAGACAAAGGCTGAATCGAGGTGCTTCCGAAACCCGAATCGGGTGACAGCCTGCCACGAATCGCACCCCGTTCGCTGGCGCCGGTCTCGCCGTGGATAACTTCCTTGCCGATGTTGTACAGCAGCAGCAGTTCGCGGTAGGCACCGAGGTCGAACGCCGGCCCGCCGTCGGCGCCGGGTCTGCGAAAGATCGTCTCCTCAATGACGTCCAGGACTTTAGGCGATGGCCACAAGGCCTCGATGCGCTGCAGGGCGGCTTCGTAGGCGATCAGTCCGTCGCTCTGGTCCCGGTAGTTCTCGAACGAGGGGATCTGCGCGTTGAAGACACGCTCGAACTCTTCCCGTAGCCACTGATAGTCCTGCCGGCGACTAAGCTTGTAGTAAACCTCCAGCAGGTCGAGCCAGGCCAGGGCGCTGGTTTCGGGATGGGCGTGGATATGGCTGCGCAGGACCGCGATCGCCTGTTCATGCTCGCCCAGCGAGACAAAGAACTCAGCCTGCTGCTGGATGTCGTGAAGCTCTTCGGCCTTGACCGCACGCATGCTGGCCGGCTGGCTGCCCAGGAAGTCTCCGGGCAGGGAACCGCGTGCCGAATCGCGTCCGCCCCGGCCAAAGTCGCCCGCCGGTCGGCTGGGTCGCGCAATGGGCGCAGTGCCAGCCGCCACGTCGAGGTCAAAGTCCACATCGACAGCCATTGGCACAGGTTTGCCGCCCTGCGGGTCGCCGGACACAATGCCGGCGGCCCGATCGAGGTCGGCCCGGCCAGAATCTCTTCCATGCCACCAGTCTGCCCTGCCACTGCTGCTTCGGCCCTTTCGCCAGAGGTACCCCGCCAGGGCCAAGGCCATGGCGAGCAGCATCACCAGAGCATAGACCAGCACGTTGCTGTAACGCTCGTCGCGTGCCTGCTTCAATTCGGCGCGCATCTCGTCCAGACTGGCCGTGTTCTTCAGCGCCAGCTCGCGCAATCCCTTGACGTCGGCCTCGAGCGCCTGCAGGCGCTGTGCGTCACGCAGCGCCTCCAGCGGCTGCGCGTTCAGCACCTTCCACAGCGCAGCGGCATCGGCCCTCTGTTGCGGCGTTCCCGATGCTTCGCTCAGCAAACCGGGCGATGTTCGCAGCACCGGCTCTCTTTCGACCGACAGGTCCAGTGGTTCGAGCTTCAGCCGGGATTGCGCCCGGATCTTGCGGACGACGGACGCCGGCGCGGCGTTGGCCCGCGGCGCAACCGGGGCCACTTCGCTGGTGTCCGCGACCGCCGCGGGAGCAGCCGTTGCCGCGCTTGCCCGGCGGGGCGCTGCGCGCCTGGCGGAAGCGCTCCCCACGCGTGACCCAGCAGCCGCCGCCGGCGCGGGAACCTGCGCTGGCACGGACGCCCTTACGCCTGCTGCCGGCGACGGGTTCCCCATTGCGAAGCCGGTGATCTCGCCCGGAAATTCAGCCAGCAGCACGTAGCGCTTGGTGATCTTTTGCAGGCAGCCGACGCGCAGATAGACAGTCACTACAGGCTCGTCGACCGGCGCGCTGGACTGCACCCGGATCACACCGTCTGTGCCGCTGGAGGTATCAAGCCTGACATTGATCCGGGTACTGGAAATACGTGTGTCGCCATGGAAAACGTCGGCCTCGACACATGACGAGGGTGCGTCATCTCCGGCATCCAGAATGACTGGGATGGTCAAGTCCAGCGGACGCCCGATCAGAGCCACCCCCTTTGCCCGGCCCAATGTCAGTGCCGAGCCCGTCACGGCCACCAGCATCAGGAGGCTGGCCAAAGCCAGCGAACGTAGCGGGAAATACGTTTTCATTTGGTAACACATTCTTGCACAGGGCACGCCTGCCGGGTGTAACGGCAAGGCGTGCCAGATAATCGCTTCCATGACACATCCGCATACAACGGTGAACTAACGCGATGGCAGCCCAACTCAAGAGCGCCAGCCAGGGCCAGACGATGGTCCTGACCCTGAGCAATCCCGAGCATCGCAACGCCCTCGGACCCGAGATCTACGCCGCCGGCATCGAGGCGCTCAGTGTCGCGGAAAACAATCCCGATGTCCGCAGTGTCATCGTCACGGGCGAGGGGTCGGTCTTCTGCGCCGGCGGCAACCTGCAGCGGCTGCAGGCCAACCGGCAGCTGCCGCCAGCCGCGCAGGCCCAGAGCATCGAGAGCCTGCACAGCTGGATCGAAGCCATTCGCACCTTCCCCAAGCCCGTGCTGGCCGCCGTCGAGGGCGCTGCCGCCGGTGCCGGCTTTTCACTGGCCCTGGCCTGCGATTTTATCGTTGCTGCCGACAACGCCGTATTCGTCATGGCGTACAGCAGCGTCGCCCTGTCACCCGACGGTGGCGCCACGTGGGGCCTGGCCCGGGCCCTGCCGCGCCAGCTGGTCAGTGAGTTGCTGATGTGTGGCGAGCGCATCGGCGCGCTTCGACTGCAGCAACTGGGTCTTGTCAATCGCGTGACGGCGCCCGGCGCCGCGCTGGCTGGGGCACTGGCCTTGGCCGAACAGCTCAACGCGCGCGCGCCGAACGCCCTGGCAAGCATCAAGGAACTCATGAGTGAAGCCGCGGACGCCACGTTGAACCAGCAACTGGCCGCCGAGCGCGATCGATTCGTTGCCAATCTGCATCACGCGAACGCCGGCATCGGCATTGCGGCGTTTCTGGAAAAGACGAAACCACGATACGACTAGGTAACCCCGGCGGTCCCGCACGCGACAATTGGGGACGCCACCCGTCACTCACAAGACAGTTCATGGACGACCCCATTCTTACCATCGAAGAAAGAGAAGCGATCAACGCGGGGCGCTGGTTTTCGTCTCTCTCCCCTTCCCTCAGACACGACATTCTTCGATGTGCCTATGTCAAGCGCTACAAGGACGCCGAACTCATTTCGGCTCGCGGCGACCCGTCCGAGGAATGGATCGCATGCGCCAAGGGCGCGGTGCGCGTCAGTTCGACATCGATCTCCGGCAAGCAGGTGACGCTGACCTACGTCGAACCGGGCATCTGGTTTGGCGATGTTTCCATCTTCGATGGAGAACGCCGCACGCACGATGCGTATGCACACGGCGACACCACCATCCTGTGTGTGGCGCGGGGCGACTTGCGCAAGATCCTCAGCCAGCATGTGGAGCTGTACGAGGCAATGCTGCGGCTGCATGCGCGCCGCATTCGCCAGCTTTTCGGGCTGGTCGAGGACCTGAACACCTTGCCCCTGCGCGCGCGGCTGGCCAAGCAGCTGACCCACCTGGTGCGCAGTTACGGCGTGCCGTCGCTCAGCGACGGGCGAGAAGTGCGCATCGGCCTGCAGCTGGCGCAGGAGGAGCTGGCGCAGCTGCTGGGCGCATCGCGCCAGCGCGTGAACCAGGAACTCAAGGCCATGGAGCGCGACGAGGTGATCCGCATCGAGCCGGGCGGCCTGGTGGTGCGCAACCGCGAAGCGCTGATGCGCATCATCGACGCCGATCTCTAGAAACCAGGCCCATGAGCAACTACGACCATTTCATCGGCACCCGCGCCGTGTCTGACAAGCACGCCGTTGACATTCCGGCCTTGAGCGCCTGGCTGGAGGCAAACCTGAGTGGCTTCGTCGGGCCGCTCAGCGTGGAGATGTTCAAGGGCGGACAGTCCAATCCCACATACAAGTTGGTCACGCCCACGCAAAGCTATGTGATGCGTGCCAAGCCCGGTCCCGTGGCCAAACTGTTGCCATCCGCACATGCGGTTGAGCGCGAGTTCACCGTGATGAGTGGGCTGGCCGGCACGGATGTGCCTGTGCCCCACATGCATTGCCTGTGCGAAGACGAATCCGTCATCGGCCGCGCGTTCTACGTCATGGAGTTCATGCAGGGGCGCGTGCTGTGGGACCAGTCTATGCCCGGCATGGACAAGGCCGGTCGGGCAGAAATCTACGACGAGATGAATCGCGTCATAGGGGCGCTGCACACGGTGAAGTTCGCTCAGCGCGGCCTGGCCGGCTACGGCAAGCCGGGCAACTACTTCGACCGCCAGATCGGGCGCTGGAGCAAGCAGTACGTGGCGTCGATCACACAGCCCATTCCCGAGATGGACCGGCTGATCGATTGGCTGCCGGCCCACATTCCTGCCGGCGCCCGCGACGAGAAGATGGTTTCGATCGTGCACGGCGATTACCGCCTGGACAACCTGATGTTCCATCCCACGCAGCCGCGTGTGATCGCGGTACTCGATTGGGAGCTGTCCACGCTGGGCCATCCGCTGGCTGACTTCAG
>JANYAN010000300.1 GCA_025361305.1 Burkholderiales bacterium | reverse complement strand
AGAAGGCATGGGCCACGACCTGCCGCCTGGCGTGGTCGATCGCCTGCTGGCGCCCATAATTTCGCATCTGAGCCTGAGCTCGGCGGCACCGGCATGAGCACGCCTGAGCAGTCAAGCCTCGGCAAGCCCGTCGCCTATGCCGACCAGTACGACCCATCACTGTTGTTCCCGATTTCCCGCACGACTGGCCGCGTCGAACTGGAGTTGCCCGGTGTCCTGCCTTTCCTGGGTGCCGACCTGTGGACCGCCTTCGAGCTCAGCTGGCTGACGCCACGCGGCAAGCCCCAGGTGGCGATCGCACACGTGACGGTCCCGTGCGAGACGGCCAATATCGTCGAGAGCAAATCGTTCAAGCTGTACCTGAACAGCTTTACCAACTCGCGTTTTGCCTCGCCTGACGAAATACGCGACCTGCTGCGCAAGGACATCAACGAGGCGGTGTGGCGCGGCGCGACGATGCAGGCGTCGGTAGGTGTGCGCATCCTCATGCCCGAAATGTTCGATCGGGAGCAGGTGCACGAACTCGACGGCCTGAACCTGGACCGGCTCGACATCGAGTGCACGCGCTACACGCCAGCCCCGGAATTGCTCACGGCTGCTTTTGACGAACAGCCGGTGCAGGAGGTGTTGACCAGCAACCTGCTCAAGAGCAACTGCCTGGTGACCGGCCAGCCCGATTGGGGCAGCGTGCAGATTCGGTATAGCGGCCCGCAGATCGACCAGGGCGCGCTGCTGCGCTACCTCGTGAGCTTTCGCAACCATAACGAATTCCATGAACAGTGCATCGAACGCATCTATATGGACATCTGGCGCCGCTGCAGGCCGGTCAAGCTGATGGTCTATGGCCGTTATACGCGCCGCGGTGGCCTGGACATCAACCCGGTTCGCACCAGCCACCCGATCGCTCTACCGGCCAATATCAGGACAGCGCGCCAGTAGGACGCGGATAGCTGCCCTACGGCTGCCTGAACGACGTCAGGGCCGGCAAGTCGGGATAGGCGCCGGCCCGCTTTTCCTTCATCGCTGCCACCGCCTCTCTGACGTTCTCGTTGCTCCAGATCGCTCCCTGTATCCAACCCATCTGCTTGAGCGCGTCGTCAACGGGATGGTCGCGCGTGTAGTGGATGACCTGCTTGGTTCCCCAGATCGCCACGGGCGGTTTGGTGGCGATTTCGCTCGCGCACTGCAAGGCGGCGGCGACCATTGCGTCCTGGGTATCGAAAACCTCGTTCACTAGGCCGTAGCCCAGCGCCTTGGCCGCTGGCAGTCGCCGCCCGGTGTAGGCCAGTTCCTTGACAACGCCCAGCGGTATCAGCTTGGGAAGACGCTGCAGCGTGCCGACATCGGCAACCATGCCGATATTGATTTCCTGGATGCAGAAGAATGCGTCGGCCGTGGCATAGCGGATACAGCATGCCGTCACCATGTCGACGGCGCCGCCGATGCATCCGCCGTGGATCGCTGCAATGACAGGGATGCGCAAGCTCTCAAGCTTTGAGAACGTCGCCTGGACGTCGGTCAGCACGTCAAAGATGGCGGCGCGGCCCTGTGCAGTGCTGTCGTCCATCGAGATCGCACCCGCAAAGACGGCCAGTGCCATTCCTGCGCTGAAATGCTTGCCGGTGGAAGACATCACCAGTGCCCGCGCCGTGCCATCGCGGTGCAGTTGGGTCAGTACATCGTCGAGCTCGCGCCAGAACGCGGAATTCATCGTATTGAGCGCGTCCGGACGATTCAGGACCAGGTGGGCCACAGCGCCGTGCCGTGCCAGTGCGAAACATTGCATTGGAGGTCTCCGTTGTTGCGCCACTTTACCGCGCGGCGGCAGCGTCTGTGACGCCCCGGGACCGGGCCGCGACTCAGGACGACTGCGTGATCCAGTCGCAGCGCAGCTTGCGCGCGCAATGCGCCCTGCGCCGCCAGGTGACATAGATGCTTGGCGAGGCCATTGCCAGGACGCACAGCGGCATCGTCCACACCTGCTCGAACGCAAATGCCGGCAGCCAGCCAACCCAGCCCACCAGCCAGACCGTCAGCACTGCATCCCACAGGTGGTATTCGAGCGGGTGTTCGACCCTGTGTGCCACATGCCACAGCTTGATGCGTTGCAGTTCATTGAGCGTCATGTCCGGCTCCAGCCACTTCGAAATTCCGCGGCACCCGGTCGCGTCGAACAACTGTAAGTTACGCGTAAGGATTCGTCAAACGAATCGGTTTGGCCAACGACGCTGCTACGATGCCGCCGATGGATCGCCGTGTATTCCTGGCTGCGCTACCGGCCTTCGCTGGAGTTATTGCAATGGCTGAATTGCCCCATTTCCAGCCGCTGGACGAATCGTTGCGGTGGCTCGACCATCTTGAAAAGGCCCCACGTGTTTCAACGACCGGCGCCTGGCCAACTGCGGCCGTGCTCGACCATCTGGCTCAGAGCGTCGAGATGAGCATGGACGGCTATCCGATGCGGCGCAGCGCGCTGTTCCAGACGACGGTGGGCAGCGCGGCCTTCGCATACTTCAGGTGGCGCGGCCGCATGACCCACGCCCTGGACGAGCCGATCCCCGGCGCGCCCGGCTTGACGGCGAATGCAGACTGGAAACCGGCATCCGCCAGGCTACGTCTGGCGATCGTCCGTTTCAACGCCTACGCTGGCGCCCTTCGACCGCATTTTGCCTACGGGGTGTTGACCAAGGCCGACTACGCGTTGGCCCACAGCTTTCACATCAACAACCACAGCGAGGAGATCGTGCTGGCGTAGAGGCGCACGCGAGGCTCCTCAGAACAATTCCAGAGTTCCCTCACCGGCGACTGGCTCGCGAGCCTGGTGTGACGCGCTTTCGGCCCCAGGCGCAGCGCCGGCCCGCTGAGCTTGTACTGAACCTTCGCGGGCAAGTTTGCCAACGCGCACTCCCAGCAGCCGCAACCGCCGGCTCAGGTCGACGCGCTTGAGACACAGCCCGGCGGTCTGGCGGATGGTCCTGGCATCGGCGGTGAAGCTGTCGATCGTGAGGTCGCGGGTAGCGGTCCTGAAATCGTCGTACCGCAGCTTGATGCCGATGGTCTTGCCGACGTAGCCCTTGCGTTGCAAGTCCTGGGCGACCTGAGTGCACAGGTTGGTGAAGATGGCGCCAAGCTCGGCCCGGTCGCGCACGGCGTGCAGGTCGCGTTCGAATGTGGTCTCTCGGCTCATCGACACGGGCTCGCTTTCGGTTACAACGGGCCGCTCGTCGCGGCCCCAGGCGGCCTCGTGCATCCAGGCTCCGTAGGACTCGCCGAAATTGTCGACCAACCAGTCTCGCTGCTGCGCCGCTATGTCGCCGATCGTGTGCAGGTGCAGTTTGGCCAGCCTGACCTCGGCTTTCGGGCCGATGCCATTGATCTTGCGCACAGGTAGCGGCCAGATCCTGGCCTGGATTTCCTCTTCGTACAGCACTGAAATCCCGTTGGGCTTGTTGAATTCGCTCGCCATCTTGGCCACCAGCTTGTTCGGTGCCACGCCGATCGAACAGGTCAGGCCGGTGCGCTCGAAGATTGCTTTCTGGACCAGCCGTGCCAGCACGCGGCCACCTTCGCGCTGGCCGCCGGGTACGTCGGTGAAGTCGATGTAGACCTCGTCGACGCCGCGGTCCTCGACAAGGGGCGCAATCTCCGCGATGGTGCTCTTGAACAGGCGTGAGTAGCGCCGGACCTCATCGAAGTCTACCGGCAGCACGATGGCTTGCGGACACAGCCGGGCGGCCTTCATCATGCCCATGGCCGAACCCACCCCAAACTGCCGGGCCGCATAGGTGGCCGTCGTGATCACGCCGCGACCTACATAGTCCTTCAGCAGCGGAAAAGCCACGACAGGAACTTCACCCAGCGGGATGTCCGCGTAAGACTGGCGCACGATCTCGTCGACCTTGCGCCGGCCGCCGCCGATGACCACCGGCAAGCCCTTGAGCTGTGGATAGCGCAGCAGTTCCACTGACGCGAAGAATGCGTCCATGTCCAGGTGGGCAATTCGCCGAATCGGGCTGGTGGCAGCGATCACCAGACAAGCATAGCTGCCCGCGGCCGGCCCGCCAGCCGTCGGTGCTTTTCCTTAGAGACATGTGGAACCCGTGGCGCCTAGACTCTGCACAGTCAGGAGACACCCCATGTCAACCGCGCTGCCACTGGAGACAATTCAACGCCTGCTCGGGCCGCTGTTCCCCGGTTCCATGGGGGTGCGGCTGGTCAGCGTGGCCCAGGACCGCGTGATCGCCGAGCTCGATGTGCGGCCAGACCTGTGCACCAGCGGGGGCATCCTGCACGGTGGCGCGTCGATGGCATTTGCCGACACGCTGGGTGCGGTGGGCACGCTGGTGAACCTGTCCGAGGGCAAGGGCACCACGACAACCGACTCGAGCACCAAGTTCATCGGTGCGGCGCGTGTCGGCACTACTGTGACGGGTGACTGCGTCGCCCTGCATCGAGGCCGCACCACCATGGTATGGCAGACGACGATTCGCTCCGCCCAGGGCAAGCTTTGCGCGGTCGTCACCCAGACCCAGTTGGTGACCGACCTCAAGCCCTGAAGGGGCTTTGGAGCAGGATGCCCTCGTCAACTTTGTTGATGTCGGTTCCGCCGCAGAACGCCATCGTCAAGTCCAGCTCCTTGTGGATGATTTCCAGTGCCTTGGTGACGCCGGCTTCGCCCAGGGCGCCGAGCCCATAGAGGAAAGCACGCCCGATGTACGTGCCGTGTGCACCCAGGGCGCGCGCCTTGAGCACATCCTGGCCAGAGCGGATACCGCCGTCCATGTGCACTTCGATCTTGCCGCCCACGGCATCCACGATCGCCGGCAACGCTGAAATGGACGAAGGCGCGCCGTCGAGTTGGCGGCCGCCATGGTTCGAGACAATCAGCGCGTCGGCGCCGCTATTGACCGCCAGATGCGCATCCTCGACGTCCTGGATGCCGTGGGCGGCAAGATCGAAGTGCACATGGACGGCGGTATCCGCTCTGGCCAG
>JANYAN010000253.1 GCA_025361305.1 Burkholderiales bacterium | reverse complement strand
GACCTGGCGGTACTCGGCCTGGCCCAGGCGGACGCGCAGGGCAATCTCAACGTCAGCAAGTTCGGGCCCCGGCTGGCGGGCGCGGGCGGCTTCATCAACATCAGCCAGAACGCCAAGACCGTGGTCTTTGTCGGCACCTTCACGGCTGGCGACCTGTCGGTCAAGGTGGTGGACGGCAAGCTGCGCGTGATCAGCGAAGGCACGATGCGCAAGTTTGTCCAGGCCGTCGAGCATCGCAGCTTCAGTGGCCGCGAGGCGCGCCGCCGCGGCCAGCGGGTACTGTACGTGACAGAGCGTTGCGTGTTCCGGCTGGCCGACGCGGGTGGGCTTGAGCTGATCGAGATCGCGCCGGGCATCGACCTGGAGCGCGACGTGCTGGGCCAGATGGATTTCACCCCGTCCATCAGCCCGGACCTCAGGCTGATGGATGGGGCGGTCTTTGCCGATGCACCGATGGGCCTGCGGGATCGGTTGCTGGCAAAACCACTGGCCGACCGCTTCGAGCTGGATACCGATCACCGCCTGCTGTTCATCAATTTCGAGGGCCTGCACGTGGCCGACGAGGATGCGATCGGGCAGATCGAGCAGATGGTCGGCCAGTTGCTCGAGCCGGTCGTGAGGTCCGAGGCCGACAGAGTGGCCGTGGTGGTCAACTACGACAATTTCAGCATCCTGCCGGGGCTGGTCGACGCCTACTCCGCGATGGCGATGCGCCTGACACGCCGGTATTACAGCCGCGTCACACGGTACGGCGCGGGCGGCTTTCTCAAGGCCAAGCTGGAGGGGCGGGTGCCGGGCTAGGCACTGCGCACACTATTTTTGAGCGGCGCAGGCACTGCAGATGCAGGCCCTGCCCAAGGCCTCGGCGGGCACCTTTGCCAGAAGCTCGCGGCCGAAGTCCACTGTGGCACACCAGCAGGGCGACTGGTCCTGGCCGGTGGCGCGCGCAAGCTCCAGGGCGCACTGGTTGGGCTGGCCACACAAAGGGCAAAGCGGAGCGGCGGGCGCGGCGGTCGATGCGTCCATGGTGGCCACTCAGGTCGTAGGGACGGCGGCGTCGCGTCGCGCCGGCGCACGCCGGTACTGCGCCTGCGTCGCTTCGACGTGCGCGTCGCCGGCATCGTCATGTTCCAGCACCTGCAGGGCTTTGGCGACCACGTTGTGCGTGCGCACCGGCCGCAAAAAGCGTTCGCGGATCAGCCTTTCGCAGATTCGCTTGGTCATCGAATGGGGCTGGCCGCCGTGACTGACGAACATGAACAACGTGCCTTTGCTGCTGGCCCAGATCAGCTGGGCGCGCAGCCACCGGCCCTTTGAATACAGGTCGACCCAATCGCGTTCGTGCAGCTGTGCCAGCACATTGGCAGGGTCAGGAGCGTCTTGCTGCTCTTGGCTGCTGCCTGCGGATTCAGTGCCGCCGCTGGCCTCTGGTGCCAGCGGCGAGGGCCGCGACGGGCTGGCCTCAGCCAGGTCCGCCATGTCGGTGGGCAGCGTTTCCTCGAATCCCGCGGCGTCGAGCTCACGGGCGCTCATCCACGGGTGGCCGGTGGGCGCCTTGGCCTGGGCTGGCCCGGGCTCGGCGGGTGCGTGCACGGCCGTCAACGGTGCGATGCCGGATTCGCGCGCATCGCGCCTCGACTTCGCGCGCCGCAACTTGAGCACCGGGTGGTGCAGCTTCATCAACTCCTGGAAGAACGGTTCGCTCTCGGTCGGGTCCTGCCCGATCGAAGCCAACCCCGCCCGCAGCGTGCCCAGCAGCCGGGGCAGGCGCTCGAATAATTGCGCTGGTTGCTTGAGTGTGACTTCGCGCTTGACGCTCCACAGCAGATCGGTGATGACGCCCCCGTAGCCGTGCGGATCGATCTGGTTCTGCCCGTCGGTCAGGCGCGCATGGGCCATCACCAGCGCCCAGGGGCCGAACAGGAAATCCTGCACCACGGAAGGCACGTTTTCCAGATCGGCGCGCGAACTGAGCACCCACGCGATCTGGTCGGCCTCGGCCTGACGGCGTTCGGCAAACTGCACCGCGTCCACGGCCTCCCGGCGTTGCTCCTGGTCTTCACGGTCGCGCTCTTGCCAGCGGCCTTCGAGCTGTGCCAGCCCCTCTTCGAACGGCTGGGTGCTCTCGACGGCGGACCGGTTCAGGTTGTTGAAGGATTCGCTCAGCTGGGAGAAGAACGCGCCGAACTCGGGGCTGAATTCGTCGTTGTATTTGAAGCTGCGCTGTGCCACGCGCTCCATCAGGTGGCGGCCAGGGTGGTGCTCTTCGCTGAAGAAGCGCGGGTCGACCATGGCCAGGCGCAGCAGCGAAGGCTCCAGCGCGACGATTGCTTCGCGTACCGGCGCCAGCAGGCGTGGATCCTGGGCGACCTGGTCGACCACCTTGCGAACCAATTCCAGCCCCAGGACCTGTGCCACCCGGGTCGCGTCCTGGCGCAACTGGCTGCGCACCAGCGAACGCTCACGCGAGCGTGCATACGTGCCCCAGACTTGCGGATCAAGTGTGCTGCGCACCCCCACCTGGCGCGCGGGCCGGTCTACGGCAGGAAGATCGCGATAGCTTTGCGGCGCGGACTGGGGATGCAACGGGGCCCGCTCGCTGTCCCCCGGCTCCTGGAGGGCCGCCAGCTCTTGCTGCACTTCAGCGTAATACGACTGTGGCAGCGCCTGCAACGACTGGGGCCCGGCGCCGTGAATCAGGAAGTCGCGCAGCAAGGCGTGGCTGATCTGGCGGCTCGACAGGCTTGCGTAGGCATCCGGGGGCGCCGTCATCGGCGCCGCGCCGCGCACGGAGGCGGGCGGTGTTGCCATTGCTGGCGCCGTTTCCTCGGAGCTGCCGGCCTTTGCGGTCGGCGCGCCAGAGCCCGGCGCCGCCGGCATCACCCGGTAACCGACGGCCTGGACATGAGCCTGCTTGAGCTGGTCGACCAGCTGGCCATAAATGATGAGCAGTT
Organism: Burkholderiales bacterium; assembly: GCA_025361305.1. Classification (GTDB taxonomy): domain Bacteria; phylum Pseudomonadota; class Gammaproteobacteria; order Burkholderiales; family Burkholderiaceae_C; genus Ramlibacter. Next base: position 12,416 of record JANYAN010000253.1, on the reverse strand, counting down.
CGGACCCCAGCGGCTCGGCCAGGTACTTCATCCACAGCGATGACGCGCCTGCATGTCCGCCGCCCTGGGCAACGGTGGCTCGCAGGGTCTGCGCAAACACCTCCGGCCGCAAGGGGTTCAACTCAGGGCGCACGGTGTCCAGCCCCAGGGCCGAACTGACCAGCGCGTCGAGCTCGCTGACCGGCCGCTCCACCAGCGGCAAAACGTGTTGCAGCAGCCTGGACGACTCGATCGCGTCGACGATATCCGCGTCGTCGACCAGCGTGAATTCATTGCGGCCTGACGCGCCGCGCCCCGTCGACTTGACCGTGATCGGCTTGGCCTGCATGGCCGCGCTGAAAGACGCGCGCAAATCATGCGGATAGCGGGAACACCAATCGGCCTTGTGTGCCAGCAGGTCGCGCCATGCGTCGGCCAGCTCGGTCCGCTCGGTCTGTTTCACGGCATGTTGCTGCGCGGCCTGCAACTGGCCGGCGACCTGGTCCAGGCAGCGCCCGAGCGCCCCCGCAGAGGCGGAAGCGGCGGCCTGCAGGCATTGTTCAAGCGGGGAAAATTGAGGCACAGATCAAGAGTTTGAAAGTGTTTCACCTGTTTTAGCATGCGTGCGCCTCGCCAAGCGACGCAGCAATATCCCGTTACGCTTTCGCACACATCATGCTCGCAAAAGCGTGCAAAAGTTGCAAGGAGATCCGGGTGAAAAGCTAGGTCCCGGCGGTGCGCGACAGGGGCCATTGCAGGCCATGCTTGTCGATCCGATAGCGCAGCGTGTCGCGACCGATATCCAGCAGGCGCGCCGCCTTAAAGGCTCAGGCCATCCCGGCCTTCACCTTCAGCCGCCATGCATGCAGCAGCGGCTCGGTGTAGCCGCTGGGCTGGGCCAGTCCCTTGAACACCAGGTCGGTCGCGGCCTGGTAGGCGGCGCCTTCGTCGTGGCCTGTCATTGGCTTGTACAGCGGGTCACCGGCGTTCTGTTTGTCCACCACCTTGGCCATGCGCTTGAACGTAGCATTGACCTGCGCTTTGGTCACCACGCCGTGCAACAGCCAGTTGGCGATGTGCTGGCTGCTGATGCGCAGCGTGGCGCGGTCTTCCATCAGACCCACGTTGTGGATGTCCGGCACCTTGGAGCAGCCCACGCCCTGGTCGATCCAGCGCACCACATAACCCAGGATGCCTTGGGCGTTGTTGTCAATTTCCTGCCGGCGCTCGGCAGGTGTCCAGCTGGCTTTGGCAACCACTGGAATCTGCAGCAGGCCGGCCAACAGCATGTCGTGTTCGGCTGCGGCGTCGATGGTCTCGAGGTCCTTCTGCACATCCGCCACATTGACCTGGTGGTAGTGCAGCGCATGCAGCGTGGCGGCCGTGGGGCTGGGTACCCAGGCGGTGTTGGCGCCGGCCTTCGGGTGCGCGACCTTCTGCTGCAGCATGGCGGCCATCAGGTCGGGCATCGCCCACATGCCCTTGCCGATCTGGGCCTTGCCGCGTAGCCCGCAAGACAGGCCCACCAGCACGTTGTTGCGCTCGTAGGCCTGGATCCAGGCGCTGGTCTTCATGTCGCCCTTGCGCAGCACCGGGCCGGCGTGCATGCAGGTGTGCATCTCGTCGCCGGTGCGGTCCAGGAAGCCGGTGTTGATGAAAGCCACGCGGCTGCCGGCCGCGGCAATGCAGGCCCTTAGGTTGACGCTGGTGCGCCGCTCTTCGTCCATGATGCCCAGCTTGACGGTGCTGTCGGCCAGGCCGAGCATCTTCTCGACACGGCCGAACAGCTCGCCGGCGAACGCGACCTCATCGGGGCCGTGCATCTTGGGCTTGACGATATAGACCGAGCCCTTGCGCGAGTTGCGAATGCCATTGGCGCCGCGGCCTTGCAAATCGTGCAGGGCGATGGCCGTGGTGACCATCGCGTCCATGATGCCTTCGGGAATTTCCTTCGTGCCGCCGTCCGCGGCTGTGTAGAGGATCGCCGGGTTGGTCATCAGGTGGCCGACATTTCGCACGAACATCAGCGAGCGGCCGTGCAGGCGTACCTCGCCCCCGCCGCCGGGCGCGGTGTACACCCGGTCCGGGTTCAGGCCACGGATGAAGCTCTTGCCGCCCTTGGCCACTTCCTCGGTCAGCGTGCCCTTGAGGATGCCCAACCAGTTGTTGTAGCCCAGCACCTTGTCCTGCGCGTCCACACAGGCCACCGAGTCTTCCAGGTCCAGGATGGTGGACAGCGCAGCTTCGAGCACCAGGTCGCAGACTCCGGCCGGATCGGTACCGCCAATCGGGTGGCCGCGGTCGACGCGGATATCCAGGTGCAGTCCGTTGTGTTCCAGCAGCACCGACGATGGCGCGGCAGCCTTGCCCTGGTAGCCGACGAACTGTCTGGCGCTTCGAAGTGCGGAGGTCTTGCCGCCTTTGAGCGTCACGATCAACTGGCCGCCGGCCACTGCGTAACCGGTCGAGTCGACATGTGAACCTGCCTTCAGCGGTGCGGTGCGATCGAGCACATGGCGTGCGTATTCGATCACCTTGGCGCCACGTTTTTGGTTGTAGCCGGGGCCCTTCTCGCAGCCATCGGTGTCGGCAATGGCGTCCGTGCCGTAGAGCGCGTCGTACAGCGAGCCCCAGCGTGAGTTGGCTGCGTTGAGCGCATAGCGAGCGTTGAGGATTGGCACCACCAGCTGCGGGCCGGCCTGCACCGCCAGCTCGGCATCGACATTGCGCGTCGTGGCTTTCACTTTCGCCGGCGGCGGCACCAGGTAACCGATCTTCTCGAGAAAGGCACGGTAAGCCTTCATGTTGCGGATCGGCCCGGGATGGGCCTTGTGCCAGCCGTCCAGTTCAAGCTGCAGGCGGTCGCGCTCGGCCAGCAAGGCAATGTTCTTCGGCGCGAGATCTGCCACGATGGCGTCGAAGCCCTTCCAGAAGGCGGCGCTGTCCACGCCGGTGCCGGGCAGCACGCCGTCTTCGATAAAGCGAAAGAGCTCGGTGGCCACCTGCAGGCGATGGACGGTGGTGCGTGCGGTCATTGTTTTCTCCGTGAACGTTGTAGTCAGAAAAACGAAAGCACATCGCGCAAGCTGCTGCCGGTGCGCGTGGGCTGGGTGCCGAGCTCTTCGAACGGCAGCTGGTAGCGGTTGACCCACAGCGTGCGAAATCCGTACCAGGTGGCCGCCAGCGCGTCCCAGCTGTTGCAGCTGACGAAGGCGATTTGCCTGGGCTCCAGACCGGTGGCCTGCACGCCCAACTGGTAGGCGTCGGGATGGGTCTTGTATTTGCGCACGCTGTCGACGCTCAACACGTGATCGAGCAGGCTTTCCAGCCCGGCGCTGCGTACGGCCACGCCCAGCATCTCGGGGTCGCCATTGGACAGGATGCCCGTTACGATGCCTCTGCCCCGCAACGCCTGCAGGACCTCGCGGTTTTCGGGGAACGCCGACAGGTGGCGGTACTGGTTCATCAGCCGTTGCTCGTGTTCGGCTGTGAGATCAAGCCCGAGGCGCTTGCATGTGTAGCGCAGGCCGGCCAGGGTCAGATCCCAGAATGGGACGTAGTGCGCACCGTGATCGCTGGTGGTGACCAGGCGGGTGTATTCGATCTGTTTGTCGCGCCACAGCGTGCCCAGGGCAGTGCCATGTCCGGGAAACAGCTGCTCCGCCAGCAGGCCCACGCTGTACACGTCGAACAGGGTGCCGTAGGCGTCAAACAGGACGGCGCAAGGTTTTTCCATGGAATCACAGTTTATTTGATACTTGGTTGTGGACTAATGGTCTTATAAGCGATTGATCCATGACAAATTTGCGACTAATCCCGAAGTGACTCCACGTCGAACCCATAGCCGACAATCCATTCACTGCCGACACTCATTCCATGAAACACTCTCTTCCCGACGCGGTGCTGATCAGCGAAGTCGGCCCGCGCGACGGCCTGCAGTCGGTCAAGACCATCATGGCCACGGGCGACAAGCTCAAGTGGATCGACGCTCTGTATGCCGCCGGTCTGCGCGAGATTGAAGTTGCATCTTTCGTGCCGGCCGCACTGCTGCCGCAGATGGCCGACGCTGCAGCCGTGGTCAAGCACGCGCTCACCTTGCCGGGCCTCACCGTCATGGCCCTGGTGCCGAATGTGCGCGGTGCGCAGGCGGCTTTGCAAGCCGGCGTTCACAAACTCACCATTCCCGTGTCGGCCAGCGAGGCGCATTCGCTGGCCAATGTGCGCAAGACACGCGAGCAGATGGTTGCCGAGGTGCGCAGCATCGTGGCGCTGCGCAACGAGGTTGCGTCCGCTGTCAGGATAGAGGCGGGGATGTCCACCGCATTCGGCTGCACGATCCAGGGTGAGGTCAGGGAGGACGACGTGGTCTGGCTGGCCGAACAGGTGATCGCGGCCGGGGTGGATGAGTCGGGCCTGTCGGACACCACCGGCATGGCCAACCCGGCCCAGGTACGCCGGCTGTTCAACCGGGTCCGCGCAGCCATCGGCGAACGCACCGGCGCGGCGCATATGCACAACACGCGCGGTCTGGGCCTGGCCAACTGCCTGGCAGCCTACGACGTGGGTGTGCGCACCTTCGACGCTTCACTCGGCGGGCTGGGGGGCTGCCCCTACGCGCCCGGCGCCTCGGGCAATGTCGTTACCGAGGATCTGGCGTTCATGTTCGAGGCCATGGGCGTGCGCACCGGCATCGACCTCGAAAAACTGATTGCCGCGCGAGCGCCGCTGATGGCCGGCCTGCCGGGCGAACCGATCTACGGAATGACGCCCGAGGCTGGCCTGCCCAAAGGCTACGTGCAAGGTGCCGCGCATGTCTGAGGCCAGGCTGCCCTACGAACATATCCGGGTGGTCGAGTTCACCCATATGGTGATGGGCCCGACCTGCGGCATGGTGCTGGCCGACCTTGGCGCCGAGGTGATCAAGGTCGAACCCATCGGCCATGGCCGCGAGGGCGATTCGACCCGCCAGCTGATCGGATCGGGCGCCGGCTTCTTCCCGCTGTTCAACCGTAACAAGAAGAGCGTCGCGCTGGATCTGCAGACGGCCGAGGGCAAGCAGGCCGCCCTGCGCCTGATTGCCACAGCCGACATCGTCAGCGAAAACTTCAAGCCGGGAACGATGAAGAAGCTCGGGCTGGACTACGACAGCCTGAAGCAGCTGAACCCGCGGCTGGTCTACATCAGCCACAAGGGCTTCTTGCCGGGCCCGTACGATCACCGCACCGCGCTGGACGAGGTGGTGCAGATGATGGGCGGCCTGGCCTACATGACAGGGCGGCCCGGCGACCCGCTTCGCGCCGGCACCAGCGTCAACGACATCATGGGCGGCATGTTCGGCGCGATCGGCGCCATGGCCGCCCTGGCGCAGCGCGAAAGGACCGGCCGCGGGCAGGAAGTGCAAGCTGCGCTGTTCGAAAACAACGTGTTCCTGGTGGCACAGCACATGATGCAGTTCGCCGTGACGGGTGTGCCGGCCGCGCCAATGCCCGCGCGCATCTCGGCCTGGGCCGTGTACGACGTGTTCGAAGTGCGCGATGGCGACCAGATATTCCTGGCCGTGGTCAGCGATACCGCCTGGGCGATCTTCTGCGACGCCTTCGGTTTCGACGACCTCAAGAGTCACCCGCGCCTTGCCAGCAACAACGAGCGGGTGCGTGCGCGCGACTGGATGATGCCGCAGCTGCGCGAGCGCCTGAAAGATTTCAGCGCCGCCGAATTGTCGGCGCTGTTCGAGAAGCATGCGTTGCCCTTTGCGCCGATCACAAGGCCGCAGGACCTGCTGGACGACCCGCATCTCAAGGCCACGGGCGGGCTTGCGCCCATGCGCCTTCCGGATGGGCGCGCCACCCAGACCGTGCTGCTGCCACTCACGCTTGACGGCCAACGGCCGGGCGTCCGCAGTGACCCGCCCCGGCTCGGGCAGCACAACCGCGAGTTGCTGGCCCAGCTGGGCTACACGTCCGCGGAGATCGACGCCCTTGGCGCCCCGCTGTCCGACCGTTCCACGCCCCCAATACCCTCATGAATTTCCAACGCCGTACCCTGGCCCGTTGCATCGCTCTCGCCGCAGTTGCGACACGGTGACCCGTCAAATTGCGGAAAGGATCACGCAGGACACCCAATGGGCCTTCGTGATCGAGAACAAGCCGGGCGGCGGCGGCAATATCGGCTTGGACATCGTCGCCAAGTCGAAGCCGGACGGATACACCCTGGGGATGGGGCAGACGGCGAACCTGGCCATCAATCCGGCCGCGCTGGCCAGAATGCCATTCGACCCGGTCAAGGACATCGTGCCGGTAGCCCTGGTGGCACTGCAGCCCATGGTGATGGTGGTGCGGGCCGACTCGTCGTGGCAGAGCCTGGCGGATATGGTCAAGGCCGCCAAAGCCAGGCCCGGCGAAGTCAAGCAGGCGCTGGCCGGCACCGGTACCGTGGGCCATCTCGTCGGCGAGATGCTGGCCCGCAAGGTCGGTTTCACGGTGCTGAATGTTCCGTACAAAGGGGCGGCGCCGGCCATCACCGACTTGCTGGGCGGCCAGACGGACTACATGTTCGCCACGCCCCAGGCGGTGGTAGGCATGTTGCAGGGCGGCAAGCTGCGGGCACTGGCGGTGAGCTCGGCCAGGCGGGTGGGTGTGCTGCCGAACGTCCCCACGGTGGCCGAGCAGGGCTACCCGGGGTTCGAAGCCGTCGACTGGAAGGTGATCGTGGCGCCAACGGGCACCCCGCCCGACGTGGTCAGGCGCCTGAACGCGGCGGCCATGAAGGCGCTGGCCCAGCCCGCCATGATCGCCAGGCTGGCCGACGAGGGCAGCATTCCGATGAGCGGCAGCCTGGAGGAGGTGGCCAGGTACATCAAGGCCGAGCAGGCCGAATGGGGCGCGCTGATTCGCGAAGCTGGAATCCACTTCGAATGAATCGATGCCGGACGCGGCCGGGCGGCTGCGCATAATTCGCGCGTGGACAAGCTCAAACAGCTGGAATCATTTGTCTCGGTCGCGACCCGGGGCAGCCTGACGAATGCGGCCAAGGCCGAAGGCGTGGCGCCCGCGATCATGGGGCGCCGGCTCGACGCGCTGGAGGAGCGCCTGGGCGTCAAGCTGCTGGTGCGAACCACCCGGCGCATCACGCTGACCCACGAGGGCAGCGCCTTCCTGGAAGACTGCCAACGCCTGCTGACCGACTTTGCCAATGCCGAGGCCAGCGTCAGCGCCGGCGGTGTCAAGGCCAGCGGCCATTTGCGAATTACCACCCCGGCGGGTTTTGGCCGCCGCCACGTGGCGCCACTGGTGCCGCGGTTTCGCGAACTCCACGCCGACGTGACGATCTCGCTGAACCTGAGCGACCGGGTGGTCGACCTCGCTGGCGAAGGCTTCGACTGCGCCGTGCGTGTCGGAGACCTTCCCGATTCGTCGCTGGTGAGCGTGCGCATGGCCGACAACCGGCGCATGTGCGTTGCCACGCCCGGCTACCTCAAGCGACACGGGCGGCCGGAACACCCCAGCGAGCTGCCGAAGTTCGATTGCTTGGCACTGTCCAGCGATGCGTCACAAACCCGGGGCTGGGCGTTTCGCGTGGCCAAGCCCGGTGGCGGCGACGAAGTGGTGCACCTCAAGCCGGTGGGCCCCTTGGATTGCTCCGACGGCCAGGTGCTGCATGACTGGTGCCTGCAGGGCCTGGGCATTGCGTGGCGCAGCACCTGGGAGGTAGAGGGTGAGGTCGCCGCAGGCCGGCTGGTTGAAGTGCTTGCCGACTACGCGGCCCCGCCCAATGGCATCTATGCCCTGTTTCCACAGCGTAAGCACCTGCCACTGCGCGTGCGGCTGTGGATCGATTTTCTCAAGCACACCTACAGTCAGCCGCAGTTCTGGAAATCGGCGGGCGCATGAAGGAACCGTCGTGACCCTGGAAGCCCTGCTCGCCTACGCCCACCTGTCGGCCATTCTCAGCATGGTGGTGTTCATCTCGAGCGAGGCCGCCCTGTGCCGGGCAGAGTGGATCAACGCCCGGATTGTCGAGCGCCTGGGCCGGGTCGACCTGATCTACGGCGTTTCGGCCGTGGCTGTGCTGTTGACCGGCCTGGCCAGGACCTGGTGGGGTGTCAAGGGCACGGCGTGGTACTGGACCAATCCCCTGCTGCACCTCAAGCTCACGGCGTTCGTGGCCATCGCGCTGCTGTCGATCAAGCCCACCCTCATGTTCATTCGCTGGCGCCGGGAACTGGCGGCCACGGGCAAGCTGCCCGCGGACGATCAGGTGCGGCTGGCGCGAAAGCTGGTGATGGTCCAGGCGCACATCATTGCCGTGGTGCCGCTGGCCGCCGTCTTCCTGGCGCGCGGCTTCGGCAAGTAGGCGCCGTTACTTCTTGGCAGCGCCGGCGTCGGCCATGCACTTCTTGGTAAAGCTGGTCTTGGCCGCACCGGCGAGCTTCTTTTCGGTTGCCTTGGTATCGCACTCTGAAGCCGCCGGGCTCTTGGCCGACAGGCAGGTCTTCATGAAGGCTTTACGCTCGTCGCCCTTCTTGTCGCCGGCCTCCTTGTTACAGGTGCCCATCTTGCTTTGCTGTGCGGTCTTGCCATCGGCCATCGGCGCGGCCACATGACTCGCGGCATAGGCGCCACCAGCGGACAGGGCCAGGCCCAGGGCCAGCAGTGAAAGAAGCTTGTTCATGAAATCTCCTCGTTGGGTTTGAAAGGTTAAATCCCTTTGGATTCCAGCATATAACGGCGCCGCCGCCAAGCCCGATGACATCGGAGTGCGCACCCGCCCCGTAAAATCGCGGCATGCTCCTCGTCAAACAAGAATTGCTCCGCTCGCTTGCGGCGGAGCTGGAAAGGCTTTCTCCCGGCGCCGGTGACAAGGCAGCTTTCGAATCGCCCAAGGCCGCCGCGCACGGGGATCTAGCCTGCACGGCGGCCATGCAGCTGGCCAAGGCACTGAAGAAGAATCCGCGCGAGCTGGCGCAGGAACTGCGCGTGGCATTGCTGGAAACGCCCGCCTATGGCCAATGGGTCGAGGCGATCGACATCGCCGGCCCCGGTTTTCTGAACATCCGGCTGCGGCCGGAGGCCCGCCAGGAGGTGGTGCGCGAGGTGCTGACCGGGGGTTCGTCTTTCGGCAGTCAGCCGCGCAACGGACAGCGCATGATGGTGGAGTTTGTGTCGGCCAATCCCACCGGGCCGCTGCACGTCGGCCATGGCCGCCAGGCAGCTCTGGGCGATGCGCTGTGCAGCCTGTATGCCACCCAGGGCTGGGGCGTGTACCGCGAGTTCTATTACAACGACGCGGGCGTCCAGATCGCGACGCTGGCCACTTCGACCCAGCTGCGTGCCAGGGGCTTGAAGCCGGGAGATCCGCAGTGGCCGGAACTGGCCTACAACGGTGACTACATCCAGGACATCGCCAACGACTTCCTGGCCGGGCGGACCGTCAAATCCGACGACCGTGAGTTCACCGCCAGTGGCGAGATCGAAGACCTCGACGGCATTCGCCTATTTGCCGTGGCCTACCTGCGCCATGAGCAGGATCTGGACCTGAAGGCCTTCGACGTCCAGTTCGACAACTACTACCTCGAGTCCAGCCTCTACACCAGCGGCAAGGTCGACGCGGTGGTGGAGAGGCTGCGCGAGGCCGGAAAGACCTATGAGCAGGATGGCGCGCTGTGGCTCAAGTCCACCGAGTACGGCGACGACAAGGACCGGGTGATGCGCAAGGGCGACGGCAGCTACACGTACTTCGTGCCGGACGTGGCCTACCACATCACCAAATGGGAACGCGGGTTCTCCAAGGTCGTGAACATCCAGGGCACCGACCACCACGGCACGATCGCGCGAGTGCGCGCCGGCCTGCAGGCGGCCGGTGTCGGTATCCCGCCGGGCTACCCCGACTACGTGCTGCACACCATGGTTCGTGTGATGCGCGGCGGCGAGGAGGTGAAGATTTCCAAACGTGCCGGCAGTTACGTGACGCTGCGCGACCTGATCGAGTGGACCAGCAAGGACGCGGTGCGCTTCTTCCTGCTGTCGCGCAAGCCCGATACCGAGTATGTGTTCGACATCGACCTGGCGCTGGCCCAGAACAACGACAACCCGGTCTACTACGTACAGTACGCCCATGCCCGGATCTGCTCGGTGCTGGCGGCGTGGGGCGGCGATAGTTCTACGCTGGCGCAGGCCGATCTGTCGCCCTTGTCCAGTCCGCAGGCCGTGGCCGTGATGCTCCAGCTGGCCCGTTACCCGGAAATGCTGAGCGATGCGGCAACCGATTTCGCGCCGCACGACGTCACGTTCTACTTGCGCGAACTCGCCGCCACTTACCACAGCTACTACGACGCTGAGCGCATCCTGGTGGACGACGAAATCGTCAGGGGGGCCCGGCTGGCCCTGGTCGCGGCCACCGCACAGGTGTTGCACAATGGCTTGGCAGTGCTGGGTGTCAGTGCCCCGCGCAAAATGCAATCGGCAGGAAGGCAGCAGTGAGAGACAGACAGCGTGGCTCCACGATCGTGGGCATCATCATCGGGGTCGTGCTGGGCTTGGCCGCGGCACTGGCGGTCGCCGTTTACGTCACCAAGGTGCCTGTGCCCTTCCTCTACAAAGGCCAGAGCCGGACGGCCGAGCAGGACACGGCCGAGTCGCGCAAGAACCGCGACTGGGATCCCAACGCGCCGCTGTACGGCAAGAATCCGGCGCGGCCCGTGCCGGTGGCTTCCGGCGTAGCGGCTTCGCTTCCACCGGCAGGCGCGGGCGGTGCTCCTGCTTCGGCTCCCGTGGCGGCCGCGGCGATCCCCAGGCCGGCGGCAGCCTCGGCCAGTGCGCCGCAAAGGCCGCACGCCGACCCGCTGCGTGACCTGGCCGGCACGCGAATGGCCGCCCCCGACGCCGACCCGTTCCTCTATTTCGTTCAGGCAGGGGCGTTCCGCACCGCCGAAGACGCCGAAGCCCAGCGCGCCAAACTGAGCTTGCTCGGCATCGAGGCCAAGGTCACCGAACGTGAGCAATCGGGCCGCCAGGTCTTTCGCGTGCGCGTCGGGCCGTTCGAAAGGAAGGACGAAGCCGACCGCAGCAAGGAACGTCTGGAATCCAACGGTGTCGAAACCGCTTTGGTGCGGGTGCAGCGCTGACATGAATAGACGCGATTTCTCAGCTGGGGTGGCCAGCGTTCTGGGCGCTGCGGCGTGGGCCGTGCCTGGCCTTTCCTGGGCCCAGGCCCGCAGACCCGAGGACGGCAAGGAATACCTGACGCTGGAAAAGCGTGCGCCGATGGATGCGCCGGCAGGCAAGATCGAGGTCATCGAGTTCTTCTGGTACAGCTGCCCGCACTGCAACGCGTTCGAGCCCAGACTGGTGGAGTGGAGCCGCAAGCTCGCGCCTGACGTGCTGCTCAAGCGGGTTCCCGTCGGCTTCCAGGAGAGCTTCGTTCCCCAGCAGCGGCTCTATTACACGCTGGAAGGCATGGGCAAACTGGACACGCTTCACGCACAGGTTTTCAAGTCCATCCATGTCGACCGCATGTCCGTCGCCCAGGACGGTGAGATCCTGGCCTGGGCCGATCGGCAGGGGCTGAACCTGGCCAAGTTTCAGGAGGTGTACGCCTCTTTCACGGTATTGAGCAGGGTGCGTCGGGCGATCCAGTTGCAGGAGGCTTTCCATGTCAGCGGCGTGCCAGCCCTGGGAATCGCCGGCCGCTACTACACTGATGGAGAGTTGACCGGCAGCATGGACCGGGCGCTGCAAGTGACCGACTATCTGGTGGCTGAGGCCCGCAAGGCGCGTTGACCCGCCCCGCCTATCGCTCCAAGTCAGCCCGCACGCGCGGGCTGAGTTGTTTCTGGCGCCCCCGGTAACGCCGCTTACAATCCTCAACAGCAAGGTCAACAGCAAGATTCGTGCCTTTATGAAAACACCTTATGTCGCCATCCTGCTGTCTGCCGTTCTTGCGTTGGGAACTGGCCAGGCCAGCGCCGAGAAGGCCGACCTGAACAAGCCCATGAATGTGGAGTCGGACACCCTGCGTTACGACGACCTCAAGCAGATCAGCGTGTTCACCGGCCGGGTTGTCGTGACCAAGGGGACGATCGTGATTCGCGGCGCCCGCATCGAGGTCCGCCAGGACCCGGAGGGCTACCAGTACGGGGTGGTGACGGCCGAACCGGGCAAGCTGGCGTTTTACCGGCAGAAGCGCGAGGGCCTGGACGAGTACATAGAAGGCGAAGCCGAGAGCATCGAATACGACGGCAAGGCCGACCGGATCAAGTTCATCAAGCGGGCCGAACTGCGGCGCTACCGCGGCGCCTCTCTGGCCGACGAAATGGCGGGCAGCCTGATCACCTACGACAACAGCACCGATGTCTTCAACGTCGACGGCGGGCCGGTAGGCACTGCCCCGGGCCAGTCCGGCGGACGCGTGCGCGCCGTCCTGGCGCCGCGCGGCGTGGC
>JANYAN010000211.1 GCA_025361305.1 Burkholderiales bacterium | reverse complement strand
CGCCGCCTCCGGCATGCCTGTGTACTACCACCATTGGTCCTTCGGCAAGCACTTCCTGGCCACGGAAGGGCGCTACCGTCGGGGCCAGATGGGCCTGGCCTACGAGATCGTCATCAATTCCGATCCCTGCATCGCGTATCTGATGGAAGAGAACACCATGCCGATGCAGGCCCTGGTGATGGCACATGCCTGCTTCGGCCACAACTCGTTCTTCAAGGGCAACTACCTGTTCCGGATGTGGACCGACGCCAGTTCGATCGTCGACTACCTGGTTTACGCCAAAGCCTACATCGCCGAGTGCGAAGAGCGGCATGGGCTGGAGGCCGTGGAGGAAGTGCTGGACGGCTGCCACGCGCTCATGCATTACGGTGTGGACCGCTACCGGCGGCCGCAAAAGCTCTCGCTGGCGGCCGAAGAAGCCCGCCGCAAGGACCGCGAGGCGTATTTGCAGCGCCAGGTCAATGACATGTGGCGAACGCTACCGCGGTCCCAGGGCAAACAGGCCAAGAAGGAACATCGGCGTTTCCCCGAGGAGCCTCAGGAGAACATTCTTTACTTCATCGAGAAGAACGCGCCCTTGCTGGACCCGTGGCAGCGCGAGATCGTGCGCATCGTGCGCAAAGTCGCGCAGTACTTCTATCCGCAGCGCCAGACCCAGGTCATGAACGAGGGCTGGGCCACGTTTTGGCATTACACGCTGCTCAACACCATGTACGACGACGGCCTGCTGGCCGACGGCTTCATGATCGAATGCCTCAGCTCGCACACCAATGTGGTGTTCCAGCCACCGGTCACTCACCCGGGCTACAGCGGCATCAACCCGTACGCGCTGGGCTTCGCCATGTTCACCGACCTGCGCCGCATCTGCGAGCACCCGACCGACGAAGACCGGCAATGGTTTCCCGAGATTGCCGGCTCGCCCTGGGTCAAGACGCTGGACTACGCGATGCGCCATTTCAAGGACGAGAGCTTCATAGGGCAGTATCTGTCGCCGCGGCTGATGCGTGAAATGCGGCTCTTTGCAGTCGTTGACGATGCGACCGAGAAAGAGATCGAGGTCTCGGCCATCCATGACGACTCGGGCTACCGGCGCGTGCGCGAGGCGTTGTCGCGCCAGTACGATCTGAGCACGCGCGAACCCAACATCCAGGTCTGGAATGTCAACCTGCGTGGCGACCGCTCACTGACCCTGCGCCATATCCGCCAGAACGATCGTCCGCTGGACAACGGCGCTGAAGAGGTCGTCAAGCATGTGGCGCGGCTGTGGGGATTCCGCGTGCGGCTGGAGAGCGTCGACGCCCAAGAGCGCGTGCTCCAGCACTGGGAAGTGACGCCGGCGCCGCATCACGGCTAGCGCGTCGGGAAGCGGCGGGACTTCAGTCCGTCGGGATTCCCGCCTCCTTGACCGCCATCCGCCAGACGCCCAGCTGCTCGCGCATGAAACTGCCCAGCTCTTCAGGGCTGGAACTCTGGGCTTCGAAGGCAAGCCGGTCGAGCTGGTCACGCACGTCGCGTTGGGCCAGCACCTTGGACAACTCGCGCGCGAGCCGTTCGACCACGTCACGCGGCAGCCTGGCCGGGCCGAACAGCCCCGCCCACGGTGTGATCGGCAACGCGGCCGTCCCGGCCTCGGGCAAGGTAGGCACGTCGGGCAGCTGCGGGCTGCGGTTTGGCAGCAGCGTGGCAAGTACGCGCAACTTGCCCTCCTTGGCCTGCGGCAGCGCCGAACCCGAGGCAATCGACAGGTGCACACGGCCCGTGATGAGGTCGGCCAGCAGCGGGGCATCGCCCTTGTAGGGGACATGAATCATGTCCAGTTTTGCTGTTTGCGCGAGGCTGCCGGTGGCCAGGATGCTGGTGCTGTTGCCTGTGCCGTAGTTCAATTTTCCAGGGTTCGCGCGCGAATAGGCGATCAGTTCAGCCAGGGTCTTGACCGGCAGGCCGTCGAACACAAATACGAAGAAACCGAACGTGCCGATGCGTCCCACTGGCGTGAAATCAGCGACCGGGTCATAGGGTGTGGCTTTGTGCAGCACCGGCGCGGCATTCATGGCCGTATTGGTCGCGAAGAACAGCGTATAGCCATCCGGGGCGGCCTTCGCTACTGCGTCGCCGGCGATGGCGCCGTCTGCGCCGGCCTTGTTCTCGACGACGATGGCCTGCCCCAGCGCCTGGGACAGCGGTTGCGCGACAATGCGCGCGGCCGCATCGGCCGATCCACCCGCCGGGAAAGGCACGATGAGACGGATGGGCTTGTTGGGGTATTGGGCGAAGGCCGGGCCCGCAGTGAACGCGACCGCCAGCAAGGCGATGCGAAGCAACGAAGTCATATGAGACTCTCTTCCGGCGTTTGGGGACCGAAAGAGTAACCGGGCGTCAATGGATTGGCAAATGTGCCGCGCACGTCGCTACGGCTGGCATACTTGAAAACGGGCTGCACCCCAGGCAGCCCGGAAGGGATTGCCATGAACCAGCCTTCCCCCGCCGACACCCGTTTGAGGCGAAGCGATTTTGAAAAGGCCTGCGTCTATTGCGGTGCGCGGTTGCGTGTCGAAGTCGCGCGCAAGTCTCGCCACGATGCCATGCACGACTATGCGTGCGCCGAGTGCGGCAAGACGTATGAGATGCAGGCGGCGCTGCCGCCGGTCGTGTTCCTGGTCACTCCGCGCAATGACGGCAAGACCGATCGGTATCAGGAGACGATGTTTTGAGTCCGGCAGGCCCTAAACTGCGGCGGTCGATCCAAATTCAGGAGACCGCAGATGTTCCAGTCCCAACTCATGCAGGGCCAGCGCATTCTTGTCACCGGTGGCGGCACCGGGCTGGGGCAGGCAATGGCAGAACGCTTTCTCGCACTGGGCGCCGAAGTTGCCATCTGCGGGCGGCGCAAGGCAGTCTGCGATGAGACGGCCGAGACCTGGCGGGCGAAATTCCCCGGTCGCAAGATCGACACCTTCGGCGTCGACATTCGTGTGGCCCAAAGCGTGGAGGACATGGTCGAGTCGCTGTGGCAGGCCGGCGGTCTGACGGGCCTGGTCAACAACGCCGCGGGCAATTTCATCTCGCCCACCGAGAGCCTGTCACCGCGCGCCTTCGACGCCGTGGCCAATATCGTCTTTCACGGCACCTTCTACGTCACCCAGGCCGTTGGCAAGCGGTGGGTGGCGCAAGCCAAGGCAGGCGAATGGACGCATGGCAGTCCGTTTCGCAGTGTCATGAGCATCATCACCACCTGGGTCGACAACGGGTCGCCCTACGTTGTGCCCTCGGCCATGAGCAAGGCCGGGATCGACGTGATGACCAAGTCGCTGGCGGTCGAGTGGGCAAAGTTCGGCGTGCGCCTGAACGCCGTCGGGCCCGGTGAGATTCCTACTGAGGGGATGAGCAAGCGGCTCAATCCCGGCGAGGAGCCGGGCGCGCGCAGCAAGGCGAGCAATCCCATGGCCCGTCCCGGAATGATGAGCGAGCTGCAGAACCTGGCGAGCTTCCTGATGGCACCCGGTCAATGCGACTGGCTGACCGGCCAGAGCATCATGATGGACGGCGCCAACTCGCTGGCTACCGGCGGCAACTTCTACGAGTTGCGTAGCTGGAGCGACGGCGATTGGCAGTCCGCGCGCGAGCGCATCGAGGCGCAAAACGCAAAGGACAGGGCGCAGCGGTGAGGCGCCTGCTGGCGCTGCTGGCCGCGCTGCTGTTCGCAGTGCCGGCGTGCCATGCCGCGCCGCCCGAAGGGTGGTCGCACGCCTTCGCCGTCTTTGGCGAACCCAGGTACCCGGCCGGCTTCGCGCATTACGACTACGTCAACCCCGAAGCGCCCAAGGGCGGCACGCTCAACCTGGGCAACCCGGACCGGCGCACCAGCTTTTCGCGGTTGAACCCGTTCCTGCTCAAGGGCAACCATCCATGGGGTAGCTTTTTCTTCGGCTTTGAAACGCTGTTCGATCCGAGCCAGGACGAGGCCGGCGTGATGTACGGCCTGGTGGCCGATGGGATTCGCGTTGCACCGGATCTCTCGGCCGCCTGGGTCCACGTCAACCCGAAGGCGCGCTTCAACAACGGCGACCCGGTCACGGCCGCAGACATCAAGTATTCCTGGGACTGCATGAGTGGCGACAAAGCCAGTCCCGCCTATGCGGCTACCGTGAACATGGCCAAGCGGGCCGTGGTGGTCGACCCGTCAACCGTGCGCTTCGACATGGCCGTGCACAGCCGGGACGCAGTCTATTCACTGGGTACGGCGCTCTACATCTTTTCTCCCAAGTGGGGCGCACCGCCTGGCGGCAAGCCCAAGCCGTTCGACCAGATCATCAACGACATCCCCGTGACGTCCGGCCCGTACCAGGTGGAGTCAACCGAGTCGGGCCGCAAGCTCGTGCTGCGGCGCAATCCGTTCTATTGGGCAAGTTCCGAAGGCGCGCGACGCGGTTTCTTCAACTTCGACCGCATCATCTACCGCTACTACGCGGACGGCGCAGTGCAGTTCGAGGCGTTCAAGGCGCACGCCATGGACCTGATCTGGGAGACCAACCTCAAGCGCTGGGGTCGTCAGTTCAAGGGCGACAAGTTCATGCCCGGCAAGATCGTGACCCGGGCATTTCCGACGGGGCAGGGGGCCTATCCGCGCGCGTTGTTCCTCAACTTGCGCCGACCGCTGTTCCAGGACATCCGTACCCGCGAGGCGCTACAGCTCTCGTTCGATTTCGAATGGCTGAATGCGCAGAACTTCAACCTGTTTGCCCGCATCGACAGTGCACTGGGCAATTCGCCGTTCAAGGCGGAAGGACTGCCTTCGGCGGACGAACTGTCACTGCTGGAGCCCTTCCGCAAGACCCTGCCCGCAGCCGTCTTCGGCCCGGCTTTCGAGAATCCCCGTACCGACACCGGTCCAGATGCCCTGCGCAAGAATCTGGTGCGCGCCGGTGAACTGTTGACGCAAGCCGGATGGCGGCTGGGGCCGGGCGATGTGCTTCGCGACGCATCGGGACGGCCATTCAGGTTCGAGATCCTCAATGCCGACCCGGACATTGCCGCGTCGCTGGAGCCGTGGCTGGCCAACCTGGCCAAATTGGGCATCGAGGCCACGGTACGGCAGGTGGACTTCGCGGTCTACAGTGCCCGCCTGAACGTGTTCGACTTCGATGTCTTCCAGCTCAACGAAGGCGAATTCCTGATGCCCTCGCCCTCGCTGTTGCGGATCTACTTCGGCAGCGAACATGCCCAGGAGGAAGGCTCCGACAATTACGGGGGGATTCGCGATCCGGCACTGGACGCGATGCTGGGGACGATGGACCGTGCGGCCACGATGGAGCAGCTGCTGACGGCGGCCCACGCCTTCGACCGGGTCATGATGCACCAGCGCTACTTCATTCCCTGGTCCAGGCGTCCGGCGTTCAACGCAGCATGGTGGGACCGGTTCAACATGCCGGCGCGGCTGCCGCGCTACTTCACCATCGTCACCGACAACAACAATGCCTATCCCTGGCCGATCCAGACCTGGTGGGAACGTCCATGATCCGCTACCTTGCCCTGCGCCTGGCGCTGATGATCCCGACACTGCTGGGGGTGCTGACGGCCACGTTCATCCTGATCCAGTTCGTCCCCGGCGGCCCGGTGGAGCAAGCCATCTCCGAACTGCGCGAGCGCCAGCAGCAGACCGGTCACGGCGCGCCGGTGGACCGGGAACAGATCGAGGCCATCAAGAAGCTCTATGGTTTTGACAAGCCGCCGCTCGAGCGCTACTTTCTGACGCTGAAGTCATTCGCGCAGTTCGATTTCGGCACCAGCTTCCAGGCCAACCAGGACGTCTGGACCCTGATCAAGAGCAAATTGCCCGTGTCGATCAGCCTGGGCCTGTGGTCAGTCCTTTTCACGTACCTGGTGTCGCTCCCCCTGGGTGTGGCCAAAGCCGTGCGGGAGGGGACACGCTTCGACACCGTGACTTCCATGATCGTGCTGACCGGTTTCGCACTGCCTGGCTTCGTGCTTGGCGTGGTGCTGATCGTGTTGTTCTGCGGCGGCAGTTTTCTCGACTGGTTTCCCCTGCGTGGGCTGGTTTCCGACAATTGGAGCGAGCTTTCCTGGCCGGCGCGGGTAGCCGACTATCTCTGGCACCTGGCGCTGCCCCTGGTCTGCCTGACCATCGGCAGCTTGGCCACGCTCACCATGCTGGTGA
>JANYAN010000172.1 GCA_025361305.1 Burkholderiales bacterium | reverse complement strand
GGCCGAGTTGAGCTTGCGTGGCGGCAACGGCGGCGTCCACCTCGGCGCGCAATGTGATGTCGCAGCGAAACGCGTGCGCGCTGGCGCCTGTTGCGCGGATCGAAGAGGCCACGCTTTCAGCTGCCTCCAGATTCATGTCGTACACGGCAACCCGGGCACCTTCCAGCGCCAGGCGTCGGCAGGTGGCGCCACCAATGCCGCCGCCGCCGCCGGTGACGATGGCTGTCTTTCCCTCGAATCTGTTCATGGGGTTCTCCGCCTGGTGTTGGCTTGGCATCTCGCTGCACTATATGCTCAAGATCCTGGAAAGCATGAGGCCGAACACCATGACCGACCCCCACGATCTGACAAGCGCCGTTCTGGCCGTCATGCGGCAGACTCCCGATGAACGCCTGCGCGAAATCATGGTCTCGCTGGTCACGCACCTTCACGGGTTTGTGAGCGACGTGCGGCTGACAGAGGACGAGTTCCGTGCCGCCACGGCGCTGCTGGCCCGGCTGGGCCAGCAGACCAACGACGCGCACAACGAGGTCGTGCTGATGGCCGGCTCTCTGGGTGTGTCCAGCCTGGTGTGCCTGCTCAATCATGCGCAAGTCGGCGAAGTGCAAACAACGCACAACCTGCTGGGGCCTTTCTGGCGCATGAATTCACCTCCGGTGGCCAGCGGTGGCTCCATCGTGCGCAGCCCCACACCCGGCCCGGCACTCTGGGTGCGCGCCCGCGTGCTGGACATGGCCGGTGCACCGGTTGCCGATGCCGAGGTCGACATCTGGCATTGCGCGCCGACGGGTCTGTACGAAAACCAGCTCGAGGCGCGGGCCCAGGGCCAGGCAGACATGAACCTACGCGGCAAGTTCACCACCGATGCAAACGGCGAGTTCGATTTCTGGAGCGTCAAGCCGGTGGGCTATCCCGTGCCCACCGACGGCGTGGTCGGGGAGCTGCTGAGGGCGCTGGGCCGCCATCCGATGCGGCCCGCCCATGTGCACGCGCTGGTGTTCAAGCCGGGCTACGCCACGCTGATTTCCCAGGTCTATGCCGACGACGACGCCAACCTGGCCACCGACGTGCAGTTCGGCGTAACGCCGGCAGTGACGGGCCATTTCGCGCGCCACGATGAGTCGCCAGCAGCCCAGCCCCAGGTGCACACGCCCTGGTACAGCCTGGACTTCACGTTCCGGCTCGAGGCCGGCCAAGCCCGCCTGCCGCGCCCGCCGATCAAGTGAGGGGCCTGGCGATGCACGCCGTCTTATACTGCGCGTATGGACCAGGCAGTACATACGCCGAAGAAACGCACCAACGACCCGGTGCGCACCATGGCCGGCATTCTGGAAGTGGCCACGGTGGAGTTTGCCGAAAAGGGCTTGAGCGGCGCGCGTATCGACGAGATCGCGGCGGCCACCCAGACCAGCAAGCGGATGATCTACTACTACTTCGGGAGCAAGGAGGGCTTGTATATCGCCGTGCTGGAGGAATCGTACCGCCGCATGCGTGCCATCGAAGCCGAACTGCACCTGGAAGACCTGCCGCCCGAAGACGCATTGCGGCGCCTGGTGGGCTTCACCTTCGATCATCACCAGGGCAACGAGCCCTATATCCGGCTGGTGATGTCGGAGAACATGCAGCGCGGCGAGTACCTGGCGCAGAGCAAGATCATCCAGAAACTCAACGTGCCGGCCATCGATGCCATCCGCAAGCTCTACCAGCGGGGCGTGGAACAGGGTGTGTTCCGGGCCCAGCTCGACCCGGTGGACATCCACGCATCCATCTCCGCGCTGACGTTTTTCAACGTGTCCAATCGCCACACGTTCGGCCTGATCTTCAAGCGCAACACCCAGGCCGCGCAGGCACTCACGGCGCGCCGGGACAGCATTGTCGAAATGATCGTACGCTTCGTGCGCAAGTAATCGCGCGCCGAAAATCTGGCCAGGGGCATCGAAGGCGCCGTGCCGGGGTAATTACCGATGTTTATAATACTAACCAGTTCGTACATTATTGACGCGACACCCGTTACTGAACCCCAGGAGTCCTCATGAAGATCCTCATGCTGCACGGCATCAACCACGACATGTTCGGCAAGCGCGATCCGGCGCAGTACGGCACCATCACGCTTGATGAAATCAATGCCAGCCTGGTTGCGCTGGGCAAGGAACTGGGCGCCGAGGTCGAGTGCTTCCAGACCAACCACGAAGGCGCCATGTGCGAGCGCATCCACAAGGGTTTTCTGGACGGCATGGACGCCGTGCTGATCAATGCGGGCGCCTGGACGCACTACAGCTACGGCATCCGCGACGCGCTGGCCATCCTGACCTGCCCGGTGGTCGAACTGCACATGTCCAATATTCACGCACGCGAACAGTTCCGCCACACGTCAGTTTTTGCCGAAATCGTGAAGGGCCAGATCTGCGGCTTCGGCGCCGACAGCTACCTGCTGGCGCTAAGGGCTGCCGTTTCGACTGCGAAGAAGTAACCCAACTCATGGATATCGACGGCAATACCGAAATCATCGCCCATATCGGGTATCCGACGCACGCCTTCAAGGCGCCGATGATCTACAACCCGTGGTTCGAGAAAGCCGGGGTCAACGCGGTGGTCGTCCCCATGGGCTGCCGGGCCGAAGACTACGCGGGTCTCCTTCGCTCGCTGTTCAAACTGGCCAACATCCGCGGCGCTCTGGTCACCATGCCGCACAAGGTTTCCACCGCGGGCCTGCTCGACGAGGTCCTGCCCACGGCGGCAATCGCGGGCTCGTGCAACGCCGTGCGCCGCCTGCCCGACGGCCGCTTGCAGGGCGACATGTTCGATGGCGAAGGGTTCGTGCGCGGCGTGCTGCGCAAGGGCCTGGTGCTCAAGGGCGCCAGTGCCATCGTGGTGGGCAGCGGTGGTGTGGGCTGCGCCATTGCGGCGTCGCTGGCGGCAGCCGGGATTGCTTCCGTCAGCTTGTATGACGTGAATGCCGATGCCGCGCAGGGCCTGGCCGAACG
>JANYAN010000157.1 GCA_025361305.1 Burkholderiales bacterium | reverse complement strand
CCGAAGACCAAGGCGCGACTGCGCTTCGCCGTCGAGCAATGGATGGCGGCATCGGCGCCCAGCAACTTTCTGGCCCTGAATGCGGAGGCCCAGAAAAAGGCCATCGAAACCAAGGGCGAAAGCATCGCCAAGGGCATGCAGAACCTGCTGGCCGACATGCGTCAGGGCCATGTCTCGATGACCGACGAGAGTGTGTTCGAGGTCGGTCGCAACGTAGCGACGACCGAAGGTGCCGTGGTCTTCGAGAACGAGCTGTTCCAGCTGGTCGAATACAAACCACTGACCAAACAGGTATACGAGCGGCCCTACCTCGTGGTGCCGCCCTGCATCAACAAGTTCTACATCCTCGACCTGCAGCCCGAGAACTCGCTGATCCGGCATCTGGTGGAGCAGGGGCACCGGACCTTCGTCGTGAGTTGGCGCAACCCCGATGATTCGCTCGCAAACAAGACCTGGGATGACTACGTCGGCGATGCCGCAATCAAGGCGATCGAGGTAGTCAGGGAGATTACGGCCGCCAAACAGATCAACGCGCTAGGCTTTTGCGTGGGCGGAACGATCCTGGCGACGGCCCTTGCGGTGCTTGCCGCGCGGGGCGAAAAGCCGCTCGCGTCGGCCACGCTGCTGACAACGCTGCTGGACTTTTCCGACACCGGTATCCTGGACATCTTCATCGACGAGTCGATGGTCAAGTTCCGCGAAATGCAGCTGGGGTCGGGCGGCATCCTCAAGGGCCAGGAATTGGCCTCCACATTCAGCTTCCTGCGCCCGAACGACCTGGTCTGGAATTACGTGGTGGGCAACTACCTCAAGGGCGAGACACCGCCGCCGTTCGACCTGCTCTACTGGAACAGCGACTCCACAAACCTGCCCGGTCCCATGTACACCTGGTACCTGCGCAACACGTATTTCGAGAACAACCTGATCAAACCAGGCCAGTGCACCGTTTGCGGCGAAAAGGTCGACCTCGGGCGGGTCAACCTGCCGGTCTACGTCTATGGCTCGCGCGAAGACCACATCGTGCCCATCGGCGGGGCCTACGCTTCGACGCAGCACCTGACTGGCAAGAAGCGGTTCGTTATGGGTGCTTCGGGCCATATCGCCGGCGTCATCAATCCACCGGCCAAGAACAAGCGTTCGTTCTGGACCAACGACAAGCTGCCCGGCACCGTGGACGAATGGATCAAGGGCGCCAAGGAGCACCCTGGCAGCTGGTGGACCGACTGGTCGGCCTGGCTCAAGGGGCACGCCGGCAAGCTGATCGCTGCGCCCAAGGGCTACGGCAAGGGCAAGTACAAGGCCATCGAGCCAGCCCCGGGCCGTTACGTCAAGGCCAAGGCCTGAACCGGTTCAAAATCACTTCATCCCCAGCAATCATCCAGGAGAACGACATGGAAGACATCGTCATCGTTTCGGCCACACGCACGGCCGTAGGCAAGTTCGGCGGCTCGCTCGCCAAAGTCGCTGCGCCAGAACTCGGCGCCATCGTGATCCGCGAGGCACTGGCCCGTGCGGGACTCGACCCCGCGCAAGTGGGCGAAGTCATCATGGGGCAGGTGCTGGCAGCCGGCGCCGGCCAGAATCCCGCGCGCCAGGCCCTGATCAAGTCGGGTGTATCGCGTGAGACTCCGGCGCTGACAATCAATGCAGTGTGCGGTTCCGGCCTCAAGGCAGTGATGCTGGCAGCGCAGTCGATTGCCTGGGGCGACAGCGAGATCGTGGTGGCCGGCGGCCAGGAAAACATGAGCGCTGCACCTCACGTGCTGATGGGCTCGCGCGACGGCCAGCGCATGGGCGACTGGAAGCTGACCGATACCATGATTGTCGACGGCCTGTGGGACGTCTACAACCAGTACCACATGGGTGTCACGGCTGAAAATGTGGCGAAGCAGTACGGCATCGACCGTGCGGCGCAGGATGCGCTGGCCCTGGCCAGTCAGCAAAAGGCTTCGGCAGCGCAGGAGGCGGGCCGCTTCAAGGACGAAATCGTCCCCGTCTCGATCCCGCAACGCAAGGGCGACCCGGTAGTTTTCTCGGCCGACGAATTCATCAACAAGAAGACCAGCGCCGAGGCGCTGGCCGGCTTGCGCCCGGCCTTCGACAAGGCAGGAACCGTGACGGCCGGCAATGCCTCGGGCATCAACGACGGCGCCGCTGCGGTGGTGGTCATGAGCGCCAGAAAGGCGGCCGCCCTGGGCCTCAAACCCCTGGCACGCATCGCGGGCTTTGCCACGACCGGCCTGGACCCGGCGACCATGGGCATGGGCCCGGTTTCGGCTACCCGCAAGGCGCTGCAGCGCGCCGGCTGGAGCGCTTCGGACGTCAATCTGTTCGAGCTGAACGAAGCCTTCGCCGCGCAGGCCTGCGCGGTGAACAAGGAACTGGACATCGACCCGGCCAAAGTCAACGTCAACGGCGGTGCAATTGCCATCGGGCACCCCATCGGGGCCTCGGGTTGCCGCATTCTGGTTACGCTGCTGCACGAGATGCAGCGGCGCGAAGCGCGCAAGGGAATCGCCGCGCTGTGCATCGGCGGTGGCATGGGGGTTTCCCTCGCGGTCGAACGCTGATTCGGGGGTACAAGGAATGGACGGGTGCCCGCCGCTGGCAGGGCCCGGATCAAGACGGGTTTCGCATCAAGTTGCAAGGAGAAAAGAACATGAGTCAAAAAATCGCATACGTCACCGGTGGCATGGGCGGCATCGGCACGGCCATCTGCCAGCGGCTGCACAAGGATGGTTTCAAGGTCATCGCGGGCTGCGGCCCCACGCGTGACCACGCCAAGTGGCTGGGTGAGCAAAAGGCGCTGGGATATTCGTTCTACGCGTCGGTCGGCAATGTGGGTGACTGGCAGTCCACCGTGGATGCCTTCACCAAGACCAAGACCGAACATGGCGCCGTTGATGTGCTGGTGAACAACGCCGGCATCACCCGCGATCGCATGTTCATCAAGATGAGCCGCGAGGACTGGGACGCCGTCATCGAGACCAATCTCAACTCGATGTTCAACGTGACCAAGCAGGTCGTCGCGGACATGGTCGAAAAGGGCTGGGGCCGGATCATCAACATCTCGTCCGTCAACGGCGAAAAGGGCCAGGCTGGCCAGACCAACTATTCGGCTGCCAAGGCCGGCATGCACGGCTTTTCGATGGCCCTCGCACAGGAACTGGCCACCAAGGGCGTCACTGTCAACACCGTGAGCCCCGGCTACATCGGCACCGACATGGTCAAGGCCATCCGCGAGGATGTGCTGGCCAAGATCGTCGCCACCGTGCCCGTCAAGCGCCTGGGCGAGCCCAGCGAAATCG
>JANYAN010000136.1 GCA_025361305.1 Burkholderiales bacterium | reverse complement strand
CATGCGAATCCGCTTCACCAAGATGCAGGGGGCAGGCAATGATTTCGTCGTTCTCGACGAAACCCGCGGACGGGTGCCGCTGACGCCCTGGCAATACCAGTGGATCGCCGATCGCCACTTCGGCGTAGGCGCCGACCAGATCCTTTCCCTACGCCCGTCGCCGGCGCCGGGCATCGACTTCGAATACGTGATCCATAACGCCGATGGAGGCGAGGTGGAACAGTGCGGCAACGGCGCACGCTGTTTCCTGCGCTTCGCACGCGACAAGGGCCTGACGCAGAGCGACAGCGTCAGGGTCAGGACGCTGTCAGGCGTGATCGAGCCCCGCCTGAATCCGGACGGCCGTGTGACCGTGGACATGGGCCCGCCGGTGTTCTCCCTGCCGGATGTTCCGTTTGACGCCGCCGGGCTGTCGCCGCAGCCCGACGGGCAGTGGGAAAAATGGCATCTTGCGCTGGACACAAGGGCCGATTCAGCTATCATTTCTGTAGCGGTATTGTCGATGGGCAATCCGCACGCGGTGCAGGAAGTGCAGGATGTGGACGACGCGCCGGTCGCAGTGCAGGGGCCACGCATTGAGCGTCATCCGCGCTTTGCGCGCCGGGTCAATGCCGGTTTCATGCAGGTGCAGGGCCGTTCGAGCATCCGGCTGCGGGTCTGGGAACGCGGCGCAGGCGAAACACTGGCCTGCGGCACCGGAGCCTGCGCAGCGGTGGTGGCTGGCATCCGGCTGGGCCGGCTGGACCGGCGGGTGGATGTACAGACGCGCGGCGGATTGCTGACCATCGAGTGGGCGGGCGGCGACGCACCGGTGCTGATGACAGGCCCGGCCGTGACCGTGTTCGAAGGCGAGATCGACATACCGGATGGACCATGACAAGCATGAACCCGATCACTGAAGACGACATTGCAAACTATCTGGCCAACACGCCCGATTTCTTCGAGCGCCATGCGCAGCTGTTGGCAGGGGTGCAGCTGACCAGCCCCCACGGCAACCGAGCCGTGAGCCTGCAGGAGCGGCAGGCCGAAATGCTGCGCGAAAAGATCAAGGCGCTGGAGCACCGCATCATGGACATGGTGCGTCACGGCAATGAGAACGTCATCATCGCCAACCGGCTGCACCGCTGGGCCCGCAAGCTGTTCATGGTGCAGTCTGGCCGCGCGCTGCCTGCAACTATCGCCACTGAGATCCGTGCTGAATTCATGGTGCCGCAGGTCGCGATCAAGGTCTGGGACTTGCAAAGCCGCTACAGCGGCGAAGTCTTCACCGAGGGCGTCAGCGACGACGCCAAAACGTTCGCGTCATCGCTGACCCAGCCCTACTGCGGCGTCAACTCGGGCTTCGAGGCAGTCAACTGGCTGGACGACACGGCAATGGCCATGTCCCTTGCGCTGATCCCGCTGCGTGCCGGTGCCGCCAGCAGCGCCGGTACGGCATTTGGCATGCTGGTGCTCGCATCGCCAGACCCCCAGCGATTCCAGGCCGGCATGGGCACCGATTTCCTGGAACGGATCGCGGAAGTGGCGAGCGCGGCGCTGTCGCGCTTGCGCCATTGACGGCGACCTCATGGGCGCAGACGAGCAGCTGGTCGAGCGCTACCTGGAGCACGTCCGGGTTGAGAAAAGGCTGGCAGCGCGTACCGTCGAGCTGTATTCGCTCGATCTTCAAAAGCTGGCTGCCAACGCGGCGCAGGCCGGCGTTGCCCTTACACGGGTGCAGAACGCGCATATCCGGCGCTGGGTCGCCCAGATGCACGGCTCTGGCCGCAGCGGGCGTGGGATCGCACTGATCCTGTCGGGCTGGCGCGGGTTTTATGCCTGGCTGGGCCGGGAAGGGCGGGTTGACAGCAACCCCGTGCAGGATGTGCGGGCGCCCAGGTCGCCCAAGCCGCTGCCCAAGGCTTTGAGCGTCGACGAGTCGGTGCAACTGGCCAGCTACGCCAGCGACGAGGCCGACCCCTGGCTCGAGGCGCGGGATTGCGCGATCGTCGAACTGCTCTATGGCTGCGGCCTGCGGGTGGGCGAACTGGTGGGGCTGGATGCGGTGGCCAGCGCTTCGGCGCGCGGCTGGGTCGACCTGCAGGCGACCGAGGCCCACGTCCTGGGCAAGGGCGGCAAGAGGCGCAACGTGCCGGTAGGGCGCAAGGCGATCGCGGCGCTTGGACGCTGGCTGGCCGTTCGCGCGGTGGGCGGGCCAGTCGAACAGGCAGCGCTATTCATCGGCCGACACGGGACGCGCCTGACTGCGCAAGCCATCTGGCAACGACTGAAGCGACGCAGCCTGCTGGCCGGCCTGGCCACACCCGTGCATCCGCACATGCTGCGCCACTCGTTTGCCAGTCACGTCCTGCAGTCCAGCGGCGATCTGCGGGCGGTGCAGGAACTGCTGGGACACGCCAACATCACGACCACGCAGGTCTACACCCGGCTGGACTACCAGCACCTGTCCAAGGCCTACGACGCGGCGCATCCGCGAGCCCACCGCAAGGCGCGTTGATCGCCTGGACCCCATGAAGACCATCCGCCTGAAGGACGGGAAAGAGCGCTCCCTGTTGCGCCGCCACCCCTGGATTTTCGAATCTGCGATCGCCCGGGGCGGTGCCGATCCGGGAGAGACGGTGCGCGTGGAGTCGCACGCCGGCCAGTTCCTGGCGTGGGCCGCCTTCAGCCCGGCCTCGAAGATCCGGGCAAGGGTCTGGAGCTTCGACGAGAGCCAGCGGATCGACGCGCCCTTTCTTGCATCGGTTTGCACCCGCGCCATCGCGGCCAGGGCCCGTTTCAACATCCGCAGCGATGCAATGCGGCTGGTTCACGGCGAATCGGATGGGCTGCCCGGCTTGATCGTCGACCGGTACGGCGACACGCTGGTGGCGCAATTTCTCTCGTCCGCTGCGGAACGCTGGAAGGCAGTGCTGGCCGACGCGTTGCTCGTGGCCACCGGCCTGTCACGCCTCTACGAGCGCTCGGATACGGGCTCGCGGTCGCTCGAGGCGTTGCCGTCCGCAGCCGGCTGGCTGCGAGGGACGGGCGCGACCGAATTGACGCTCAGCGAGCACGACTGGAAGCTCAAAGTGGACATTGCCAACGGCCACAAGACGGGTTTCTACCTCGACCAGCGCGACAGCCGCCAGAAGTTTCGCGAGCATGCCCATCGACTGGGTTTCCAACGGGTGCTCAACTGCTATTGCTATACCGGCGGTTTCACCATCGCGGCGCTGGCTGGTGGAGCGGCGCAGGTGCTGTCGATCGATTCATCGGCCCCGGCATTGGAACAGGCCCGGGCTCACGTGGCGCTGAACGGCTTCGACGCTACGCGCGCTGACTTCCTGGACGCCGACGTCAATGCCAGCCTGCGCCGCTTCATCGAGGAGGGCCGCACTTTCGACGCCATCGTGCTCGATCCGCCCAAGCTGGCGCCTACGGCCGCCCACGCGGAGCGCGCGGCGCGCGCATACAAGGACATCAACCGGCTGGCGCTCAAGCTGCTGGAGCCGGGGGGTGTGCTTTTCACGTATTCCTGTTCGGGCGGCATCAGCGCCGACCTTTTTCACAAAATCGTCGCCTCGGCCGGCGTCGACGCCGGCGTGGACGGATACATCACGGAGCGCCTTGGCGGCGCTCCCGACCACCCCATGACACTGGTATTTCCTGAGGGCGAGTACCTGAAGGGGTTGGTTGTCGTCAGGAGGTGAAAGAAATCCTTCCCCCAGCCAACCCATCCGGCCAACGCAGAACAAGGCCTTGATTTGGCAGCTAAACTGCCCCACCTTTGATTTTTTGGGTGCACCATGAGTCTCATTCCCGCCACCATCCTCACGGGCTTTCTGGGCTCGGGCAAGACCACGCTGCTCAAGCGCGTGCTGCAGGAAGCTCACGGCCAGAAGATTGCCGTGATCGAGAACGAATTCGGCGAAGAGAACATCGACAGCGATATCCTGGTCAGCGACACCCAGGAGCAGATCATCCAGATGAGCAACGGATGCATCTGCTGCACCATCCGCGAGGACTTGCGCGCAACCCTGCAACTGCTGGCGGCCAAGAAGCGCAAGGGCCTTCTCGACTTTGACCGTGTGGTCATCGAAACCACGGGCCTGGCCGATCCGGGCCCGGTGGCACAGACCTTTTTCATGGACGACGAGATTGCCGAAAGCTACCTGCTCGACTCGATCCTGACCCTGGTGGACGCCAAACATGCCGATCAGCAACTTGACGGCCGGCAGGAAGCGCGCAGGCAGATCGGTTTTGCTGACCAGATCTTCATCAGCAAGACCGATCTGGTCGCCAAGGACGAGACGGAGGCGTTGATGCACCGTATCAGGCACATGAACCCCCGTGCGCCCCAGAAGGCCGTGCACTTTGGCGATGTTCAGCTGTCCGAGGTGTTCGACCTGCGCGGCTTCAACCTGAACGCCAAGCTGGACATTGACCCGGACTTCCTGAAGGAGGACGACCACGATCACGACCATGGGCATGATCACGAGCACGGCGAGCACTGCGACCATCCTTCTCATGAGCACGATGCCTCGCACGCACATCACCACCATCACGACGACGACGTCAAGAGCTTCGTCTTCAAGTCCGACCGGCCGTTCGATGCGGCGAAGCTGGAGGATTTCCTGGGCGCCATCGTCAACATCTACGGCCCGCGGATGCTGCGCTACAAAGGGGTGCTGAACATGAAGGGGACCGACCGAAAGGTCATATTCCAGGGCGTGCACCAGCTGATGGGCAGTGATCTGGGGCCGCCGTGGGGCCAGGGCGAAGCGCGCAACAGCAAGATGGTCTTCATCGGCATCGAACTGCCCAAAGATATCTTGCTGCAGGGCCTCGAGCAGTGCCTAGTTTGAGGTAGGCTAGCGCCTTTCGCGAATTCTGGTGGGGAGGGCGATGATTGTCTCGATTCTGCAACTGATGGGTTTTCCATTCGGCCGTGGCACCGCCGCGGACAGCCGTGAAAACCCGAACAGCCATCGTTCTGGCCCTGACAATCAGGGTATAACTCGCATTCATGAAGGCGATTCATCCCCAGAGAGAACAAGACCGGCCGGCACGCTGCAGGCGCATGCCATTGCCAGCGCCACGAGGAGACAGGACTTGAAGCCCCAACCCAAGGCCATTGCCAAGAAACCGGCCAGCAAGGCAAAACCGTCCGCCAAAGCCGCAGCCAAGGCGCCAAAGGCAGCCAAGCCTGTCGCCAGCAAGGTGCAGGCCAAGGCTGCCGCCAAGAAAACAGCCAAACCGGTCGCCAAGGTGGCCGGCAAGAAGGTAATCGCAAAAGTGACAGCAAAACCAGTTGCCAAGGCCGCGCCCAAGAAGGTGCTGGCGTCCAGGCCAGCCGCCCCGGTGGCCAAGAAGGCATCCCCCGCCAAAGCACCCGCGCCGACCAAGGCGAAGGCCGGCGCCAAGGCGCCTGCCAAAGGCAGCGTTGCTGCCGCGCCGAAGCCGGCGCCGGTCGTGCCAGTGCCCACTGCGGCGCCGGCTGTGCGCACCACAAAAGCGTCGGCACGCCTGGCGCAGCTCACGGTGCCGTCGATGGCGCAGTCCGTGGCCTCGACGGCCGCGAAGTCGAGCTACACGCAAACAATCGCTCCCGTCGTTCTGAACCCGCCGCCGCTGGTGGCCGTGAAGAAGGATCCCAAGCTCGCACACAACTGGAAGACCAAGCCGGTCGAGCAGCTGTCGGACGCAGAGGTCCTGGCGATGCCCGATTCGGAGTACATGAACGAAAAGCAGATGGCGTTCTTCCGGCTCAAGCTGACACAGCTCAAGCAGGAGATCCTCAACAGTGCAGGCGAGACCACCGAGCACCTGCGCGAAGACACAGTGATCGTGCCCGACCCGGCCGATCGGGCGACCATCGAGGAAGAGCATGCGCTGGAGTTGCGCACCCGGGACCGCGAACGCAAGCTGCTCAAGAAGATCGAGCAGTCGATCGGCCGCATCGATGCTGGTGACTACGGTTACTGCGACGAAACCGGGGAACCGATCGGCGTGGGTCGCCTGCTGGCCCGGCCGACGGCCACGCTGTCCCTGGAAGCCCAGCAGCGGCGCGAGCTCAAACAGAAGATGTTCGGGGACTGATCCCGGCCCATCTGACCGGGATCGCGCAGCACCACCATCATGTCGAAGGACGATAACGCCGGCCTCTTGTCCAAGGTGGTGAGGTTCGTCCGCAATCCGACGACAAACTGGGCCGACCTGGAGCAGGCCGAAGCCGATCGCGAGAGCAGCTACTCCAAGCAGATGCTCAAGGAGATGATCGAGCGCAAGCGGCGCAATGATTTTGTCCGCAAGCGTGAGTTCGACATGCTGCGCAAGATGCGCCGCAGCGAGGTGATGGCGGGACAGGATCCTGCGGCGCGGCCCTCATTCTTCCAGAGCTCGATGCCGTCCAAGCCCGACGATCGGGCGACCACACTCAAGAAGATCGACGAGATCGAGGCCCAGATGTCCATGCAGTGGTGGAAGACCAAGCATGCCGATTCATCGAGCCGCGCCGGCAGCAGCACGAATTTCCCGATGTCGGCGCATTTGCCGCCGGAGGCCCCGAAGCGGCCAGCCCCCGCGCCGGCCGACAGTTCGACGACCTACACGAGGACCGAGCCGCAGCCGCTGTCGGCGATCAAGAGCGCGACCGAGCCGGCATCATTGCCACAGCCGATCGAAATGGTTCCCCCCATGGCCGTGCAGCCTGCCGCGCGGCCCGCCAGTGCCCCGGTGCCACCGGCACCCGGCCCAAGATCGCGATTCGCGCCGTCGCAAGATTCGTCGGGCTCCCTCAGGACGCTTTCCAGCGCGATGTCCGAGCCTGCAGCGACATCGGGTTTTTCTGCCTCCAAGCTGTTCGCCATCGATGTCGAGGAATTCGCGCACGATCCGGAGCTCGAGGAAGCGTCGATCCGCTTTGCCAACGGCGACGATGCCGGTGCCGAGGCGGGACTGCTGGAAGTGCTCGGACCCAAGGGCCCGCGCTGCGATCATGACGAGACGTGGCTCACGTTGTTCGACATGTATCGCGCAACCGGCCAGCAGGACCGCTTCGAGACCGCAGCCATCGATTTTGCCGGCCGCTTCGGTCGTTCGGCGCCGCAGTGGTTTTCCATGCCCGAGGCGGTCGGGCGCATGAACACGCCCACCACCGCGCCGACTGGCGGCCCCAGGCAGATTGCAGATTGGACGTGTCCCGCGACGCTGGGCACCCAGACGCTGGCAGCGATGAACGTCGCCCTGACCAAGGCGCCGGCGCCCTGGCGCCTGAACTGGTCCAAGCTCAATTCAATCGATACGGCTGCGGTCGAGCCGCTCACCCGCTTGTTCACGCAATGGGCCATGCAGCCAGTCCAGCTGCGTTTCATCGGTGCCGACAACCTCGAGAAGGTCCTGGCCAACGTGACGCCTTCGGGCGACAAGGGCGTCAATCCGGCGTGCTGGAAGCTGCGCATGGAAGTGCTGCGGGTCATGCACCGTCCTGACGAGTTCGAACTGGTCGCGCTCGACTATTGCGTCACGTACGAGGTCTCGCCGCCGTCGTGGGACAGCGCCCGCTGCGAGTACAAGGCCCTGCAGGCCGACGGCACGAACATGGTGGGGCAGACCATCATCGGCGAGGCCTATCGCGATTCGCTTACGTCGAGCCTGAGCCAAGGCTATGGCGACACGCAGATGCCTTCGCTGAGTTCCCAGATGTCCAATATCTCCACGGTCGAATTGGCTGGCCAGATTCTGGGCGACGCGACCGAAACGCTTGAAATCCTCGAGAGCAAACTGCTCGGCGCCGACGTCATGGTGATCTCGTGCGACCGGCTGATGCGAATCGATTTTTCGGCGGCGGGGACGCTGCTGAACTGGGTCTCGGCGCGACAGGCAGAAGGCAGGCAGGTCCAGTTCGTGCAGGTTCATCGTCTGGTCGCGGCCTTCTTCAACGTGATTGGCATCAGCGAACACGCGCGCGTGGCGGCTCGCACCGACTGATCGTCATTCCCGGCCGCGGGCCAGGTGCGAGCCCGCTACATTCCCTCACATTCGTCGCCGCGGCTTGAGGATTCACTTTCACAGCAATCGCTAAGTGCTTAATTTAGAACACTTTTCACATTGCGATTAAGATTCAAGCCAGAATCTAAGTCCTTGATTTCATTGCAAATTCCTGGGTGCGCAGAGGTTGCGCGGTTGAGTTTTCCTGCTACAGTGCAAAAAAGTGCAATTAAGTGGTTTTTCAGTGCTTTGCGCACGCCACGGCTGCCGTTTTCTCTTAGCAAGGGCTCACACAGGTGTTCCAAGGCGCATCGTCGCTCAGTCTCGATGGAAAGGGCCGGTTATCGGTGCCGACGCGGCACCGTGACGTCCTGGGCGCCATCGCGGGCAATCAACTGACCATTACCCGGCATCCGCATGGCTGCCTGATGCTGTTTCCGCGCCCCGAGTGGGAAAAGTTCCGCGACCGTATCGCCGCGTTACCCATGGCTGCCCAGTGGTGGAAGAGAATCTTTCTTGGCAACGCCATGGACGTGGAACTCGACGGCACGGGCCGGGTCCTGGTCTCGCCGGAACTGCGCGCCGCCGCGGGCATCGAGAAGGACACCATGCTGCTGGGCATGGGCAACCACTTCGAACTCTGGGACAAGGCGACTTACGAGGCCAAGGAAGCGCAGGCGATGCGCGGTGACATGCCGGACGTGTTCAAGGAATTCTCTTTTTGAGAGCGGGCGGTGGAAAGCGCATGGCAACACACCACCGTCCTGTTGAACGAAGCAGTCGAAGCCCTCTTCGGCGATTCAGTCACCAGGCCGGATGCACACTATGTCGACGCAACATTCGGCCGGGGTGGACATTCGCGTCTCATCCTGGACAGGCTGGGCCTGCATGGGCGGCTGACGGCCTTCGACAAGGACCCGGAGGCAGTGGCAGCGGCCTCACGCATCGACGATCCGCGGTTTTCGATCCGCCACCAGGGGTTCGCCCATCTTGCCGAACTGCCGGCGTGCGGCGTGGCCGGCGTGCTGATGGACCTGGGCATCAGTTCACCCCAGATCGACAACCCGGCCCGCGGTTTTTCATTCAGGTCGGACGGGCCGCTGGACATGCGCATGGACACGACGCGCGGGCAGAGCGTTGCGCAGTGGCTCGCCGCAGCGACGCAGTTGCAGATTGCCGAGGTGATACGTGACTACGGCGAGGAACGGTTTGCTGTTCCGATTGCAAAGGCGATTGTGGCTCGCCGACAGGACCGCGGCCCTCTCGCAACCACCGCCGAACTTGCCCAACTCGTGGCTGGCACGGTCAAGACCCGCGAGGCGGGCCAGGACCCTGCGACGCGCACGTTTCAGGCTTTTCGGATTTTCATCAACGGCGAGCTTGAAGAACTGCAACAGGCGCTAGAGGCCAGCCTTGACATCCTGCAACCCCTGGGACGACTCGTGGTGATCAGCTTTCACTCGCTGGAAGACCGCATCGTCAAGCAATTCATCGCACGAAATTCGCGCGAGGCATTCGATCGCCGCGCGCCTTTCGCGCAACCGCGGGCCATGAAGCTCAGGGCGGTCGAGCGCGTCAAGACGCCAGCCGATGAGGTCAAGCTCAACCCGCGCTCGCGCAGCGCCATCATGCGGGTGGCCGAACGCACCGAGGTGCCGGCGTGACCCGTCTGAACCTCGTCCTGTTGATCGCCGTACTGGCCAGCGCGCTGTACCTGGTGCGCACCCAGTACGAGTCGCGCCGCCTGTTCACCGAAATCGACCGGGCCGGTGCCGATGCGCGAAAGCTGGAACTCGAGAACGAACGCCTGCAAGTCGACAGGCGTGCCCAGGCGACGCCGCTGCGGGTCGAAAAGGTCGCCAAAGAGCAGCTCCAGATGCGTACCGCCACGCCCGCCATCACGCAGTATGTGCGCGTGAAACCGGCGGCATCTTCGTCGGGAGCGACACCGTGAGCCGTTCGGTGCTATACGCCTCGAGCCCGTTGCTGGCCAGCAGGACACCGGTCTGGCGCAGCAAGCTGATCGTGGCTGCGATTGCGACCGGCTTTGTGGTACTGGCCGGCCGCGCCGCGTGGGTCCAGGTGTTCGGCAACGCCTTCTTCCAGAAGCAAGGCGAGGTGCGTTTCCTGCGCACACTGGAACTGCCGGCCAATCGCGGCCGCATCCTCGACCGCAACGGCCTGTTGCTGGCCTCCAGCGTGCCGGCACCAAGCATCTGGGCTGTCCCCGAAGACGTCGAGCGCGACCCGGCCAAACTGGCGCGGCTGGCGAAATTGCTGGACCTGTCCCCCGCGGAGCTCGACCGCAAGCTCCAGGACGAGGACAAGACCTTCGTCTGGCTCAAGCGCCAGATCGACGAGCCGGTCGCGCAACAAGTGGCCGCGCTCGGGCTCAGCGGCGTCTATCAGCGCAAGGAGTACAAGCGCCAGTACCCTGAGGGTGAAGCTGCGGCGCATGTGGTCGGCTTTACCAACGTCGAAGATCTGGGCCAGGAAGGCGTGGAACTGGCGTTCAACCACGACCTGGCAGGTCGGCCGGGCTGGCGCCGCGTGATCAAGGACCGGCTGGGCCACACGGTTGAAGACGTCGGCGAACAGGTGCCCCCGGTGGACGGGCGTGATCTGCAGCTCTCGATCGACAGCAAGGTGCAATTCTTTGCCTATCAGCAACTGCGCGATGCGGTGATCGCCAACAAGGCCAAGGCCGGAAGCGTGGTCGTCCTTGATGTGGTCAGCGGCGAGCTGCTGGCCCTGGCCAACTATCCCAGTTATTCGCCCGCAAAACGCCAGAACCTCTCAGGCGCCCAGCTTCGCAACCGGGCCCTGACCGATACCTTCGAGCCAGGCTCGACCATGAAGCCGTTCGTCATCGCATTGGCGCTTGAACAGGGCATCGTGCAGCCGCAGACGCAGATCCAGACCGCGCCTGGCCGGCTGACGATGGGCGGTTTCACGATCAGCGACGCACATCCGCATGGCGTGCTCACCGTGAATGAGGTGATCCAGAAGTCCAGTAACGTGGGAACGGTGAAGATCGCCATGCAGATGCAGCCGCGCCAGATGTGGGAGATGTTCTCGCAGGTCGGATTCGGCCAGAAGCCGCAGCTGCCGTTCCCTGGCGCCGTGAGCGGCAAGCTGCGCGCGTACAAGACCTGGCGACCCATCGAGCAGGCCACCATGAGCTACGGCTACGGCTTGTCGGTCAGCCTGTTCCAGCTGGCCCGGGCCTACAGCGTGTTCGCGCGCGAAGGCGATGTGGTGCCCGTGACCTTGTTCAAGACGCCCGAAGGCAACACGGCTGGCGTGCGCGTGCTGGGTGGACCCACCGCCGCGTCGGTGCGCAACATGCTTCATCTGGTCACGATGTCGGGGGGCACCGCGCCACTGGCGCAGACCATGGGCTACTCGGTGGGGGGCAAGACCGGCACTGCCTACAAGCAGGAAGGCAAGGGCTATGCCAGCAAGAAATACCGCGGCGTTTTCGTCGGTCTGGCGCCAGTGGAAAAACCCCGCATCGTGGTCGCGGTGATGATCGATGAACCGAGCAACGGCAAGTACTTCGGCGGCGATGTCGCAGCGCCGGTCTTCAGCGCCACTGTCCAGCAGACCCTGCGGATGCTTGGCGTGCAACCGGATATGAGCGTCAAGCCCCAGGTCGTGGTCGAGGCCGTGGAGGAATCGTTTTGATGCGCGAGATTACCGCCGCGCCTGAGGCTGCGGCGTGGCTGCGTGCCCGTGTGACGGGCACACTGCACAGCGACAGTCGCCGAATTTCCACGGGTGACGGATTCATCGCATGGCCTGGCGCTGCCACTGACGGCCGCGGCCACGTCACCTCAGCCCTGGCTCGCGGCGCGTCAGCCTGCCTGGTGGAGAAAGCCGGGGTCGAGGTCTTTGGCTTCGAGGGCGAGGCGATTGCGAGCTATCCCGGCCTGAAGGCGGCCACGGGTCCCATTGCGGCGGCTTACTTCGA
This sequence comes from Burkholderiales bacterium, assembly GCA_025361305.1. Lineage (GTDB taxonomy): Bacteria > Pseudomonadota > Gammaproteobacteria > Burkholderiales > Burkholderiaceae_C > Ramlibacter. The sequence goes on along the minus strand of JANYAN010000136.1, from coordinate 3,562 downwards.
GCACCCATCGCGGCACCTGGATGTCCTGGCGATAACCGGCACCAACGGCAAGACGTCGACCGCATGGTGGTTGGCCCAGGCCCTGTCCTGCGGCCTGATCGGCACGCTGGGCATCGGCCGCCCACCCGACCTTGAATTCAACGGACTGACCACGCCCGATCCCGTGCTGCTGCAGCAGCAACTTCGCCGTTTCGTGGAGCAGGGCTTGTCCGCCTGCGCGATCGAAGCCTCCTCGGTGGGCATCGTGGAGCGCCGGCTGGACGGAACGAGCATCCGGGTTGCAGTCTTTACCAACTTCACGCAGGACCATCTGGACTACCACGGGTCCATGCAAGCCTACTGGGCGGCGAAGGTGGAACTGTTTCGCTGGCCCGACCTGCAGGCAGCGGTGATCAACCTGGACGACCCCAAGGGGCCAGAGCTTTATGCGTTGTTGCAAGGCACCGGACTGGACCTGTGGACGATATCCTGTGTGCGCGACGCCCGCTTGCGCGCCATTGACATCGGCTACGGTGACCAGGGGTTGCGCTTCACGCTGGCCGAAAACGGCCAGCGGCAGTCACTGGCGACGCACCTGATCGGCCAGTACAACGTGTCCAATCTGCTGTGCGTGCTTGCCACGATGCGCGCGTTGGGGATCCCGCTGGACACGGCGGGACAGGCCTGTGCCGGCCTGCTGCCCGTGCCCGGCCGGATGGAGCGCCTGCAAGAGGCCGGCAAGCCGCTGGTGGCCGTCGACTATGCCCATACGCCGGACGCATTGGACAAGGCCTTGCTGGCGCTTCGTCCTCTCGCGGCCCAGCGCGGTGGCAAGCTGTGGTGCGTGTTCGGCTGCGGCGGCGACCGCGACCCGACCAAGCGGCCCCTGATGGCCGCCGTGGCGCAAAAGAACGCCGACCGCATCGTGGTGACCAGCGACAATCCGCGCGGCGAAAAGGCCGAGACGATCATCAGCCAGATCCTGCTCGGGCTGTCGCACGCCGACAGCGTGCAGGTGCAGGCGGATCGCGCCCTGGCGATTGCCGATACGATCGCCGCGGCGGCACCGGCTGACGTCGTACTGGTGGCAGGCAAAGGCCACGAAAACTATCAGGAAATTGTCGGGATCAAGTACCCGTTCGACGACCGGGTCCAGGTCCGGGCCGCGCTCGCAATGAGGGAGGCGGCATGAGCGCGGCCGGCCCGATGCTCACTCTGGCGCAGGCGCTGCCCTGGATTCCCGGTGGGCGCCTGGTGGGTGAGGGCTCAGTTGCCGTGCTGCGCGTCCACACCGATACGCGCACCTTGCTGCCGGGTGACCTGTTCGTTGCACTCAAGGGCGAGCGCTTCGACGCCAACGAGTTTCTCGCCCAGGCGCGCTCTGGCGGTGCTTCGGCGGCGATCGCCCATCGAGGTGCCTTGCCAGCCGGCTTTCCCGGTATTGAAGTGGACGACACGCGACTCGCTCTGGGCTGGATGGCCAGTGGCTGGCGAACGCAATTCAGTCTGCCCCTGATCGCAGTGACCGGCAGTAACGGCAAGACCACGGTCACGCAGATGGTGGCGAGCATTCTGCGCGCCTGGCAGCCCGATGCCATGCTCTCGACCGTGGGCAATCAGAATAACGATATCGGCCTGCCATTGACGCTGCTGCGGCTGCGCGCGCATCACCGGGTCGCTGTGCTCGAACTGGGCATGAATCATCCGGGCGAGATCGCCTACCTTGCAAGAATCGCCCGTCCGACCGTGGCCCTGGTGAACAACGCGCAGCGCGAGCACCTGGAATTCATGGCCACGGTGGAGGCGGTTGCGCGAGAAAATGGCTCGGTGTTCGGCGCGCTGGCAGCCAGCGGCGTCGCCGTGTTCCCGGCCGGTGAAGATTTCAGCGCGACGTGGGCCGCTCTGGCGGGTCCACGGGCGTGCCTCACATTTGGCGTCGATGGCTTGACCCAAACGGGTAGCGGCGCCGATATCGTCATGGCCGGGACTGAATGGAACGGGAGACACTGGCAGACGGGCGTGCAAACGCCAGCCGGACCGCTGTCGTACCAACTCCATATCGCCGGCCGCCACAACGTGCGCAATTCACTGGCCGCCGTGGCCTGCGCACTGGCCGCAGGGGTACCGTTGGCCAATATCGCGCGCGGTCTTGGGACCTTCGAGCCGGTCAAGGGACGTTCGCGGGTTCTCAGCATCGTACTTGGCGCCCGCACCCTGACTCTGGTGGACGACACCTACAACGCCAACCCCGACTCGGTTCGCGCCGCTATCGACGTGCTGGCCGAACTGCCCGGTCCGCGACTGCTGGTCCTGGGCGACATGGGAGAAGTCGGTACCCAGGGGCCGCAATTCCACGCCGAGGTGGGTGAACATGCGCGGGCGTTGCATGTCGAGCAGTTGTTCACCCTGGGTGACCAGTCGCTGGCCATGGGCGGACGCCACTTCGACAGTATCGAGGCGCTCAACAAGGCTGTCCTGGCGGCCTTGCCCGATGCGGCAAGCGTATTGGTCAAGGGATCCCGGTTCATGCGGATGGAGCGGGTGGTCGAGGCCATCAAACGGCACGAACAATCGGAGGCGCCCCATGCTGCTTAGCCTGGCCGGGTGGCTCCAGACGCTTTCGCCGGAACTGAGCTTCTTCCGCGTGTTCCAGTACCTGACATTTCGCGCTGTGATGGCTGCGTTGACGTCGCTGTTGATCGGCCTGCTGGCCGGACCCTGGGTGATCCGGCGCCTGGCCGAACTCAAGATCGGACAACCGGTGCGCGGCTATGGTCTCGAGTCGCATCTGTCAAAGAGCGGCACGCCGACGATGGGTGGGGTGCTGGTACTGCTCGCGATCTCGATTTCCACCTTGCTGTGGTTCGATCTGTCCAATCGCTTCGTGTGGATCGTGCTCATCGTCACTGGAGGCTTCGGCGCGATCGGCTGGGCCGACGACTGGCGCAAGGTCGTTCACAAGGACCCCGAGGGCATGCGTTCGCGCGAGAAATATTTCTGGCAGTCGCTGATTGGTCTGGTGGCGGCGCTGTACCTGGTCTTCAGCATCTCCGAGAGTTCCAACGTTCGGGTGGTCGAGCTGTTCTTCAAATGGGTGGCCTCGGGTTTCGATGTCAACCTGCCTCCCAAGGCCGGCCTGCTGTTGCCCTTCTTCAAGGAGGTGAGCTACCCGCTGGGTGTGTTTGGCTTCGTCATCCTGACATACCTGGTGATCGTGGGCGCGAGCAATGCCGTGAACCTCACCGACGGGCTGGACGGCCTGGCGATCATGCCGGTCGTGATGGTCGGGTCGGCGCTCGGAGTGTTCGCCTATGTCACGGGCAGCGCGGTGTATTCGAAGTACCTGTTCTTTCCCTACATTCCCGGCTCAGGCGAACTGCTGATCTTCTGTTCGGCGATGGCCGGTGCCGGACTGGCCTTCCTGTGGTTCAACACCCACCCGGCACAGGTATTCATGGGCGATGTCGGCGCGCTGGCGCTGGGCGGTGCGCTGGGCACCATCGCCGTGATCGTGCGCCAGGAGATCGTGCTGGCGATCATGGGGGGCATCTTCGTGGTCGAGGCACTGTCCGTGATGGGCCAG
>JANYAN010000116.1 GCA_025361305.1 Burkholderiales bacterium | reverse complement strand
ACCCCTTCTTGCCCAGGATGCGGGCCCAGCGCTGCATGTCGTCACGGGTCAGGCGCAGGGCGTTGTGCACCTTGTGCGAGATGTCCTGGGGCAGGCTTTCGCGCACCCATGCCCGGATGTCCTCGCGGAATTTCTGTTCTTCAGGGGTAAAGGCCAAGTCCATCGGGAAGTCTCCAGAGAAGTCCGAATTCAAGCACGATCGTTCTATTCCGTGTGTCCGGGTTGCGACATGCCCAGCTGCTCGTAGATGTTTTGCACGGCAGCGCGAAGCTGCTCGACTTCGCGCTCCAGCGCTTCGATCCGGCTGGAGGATGATGCCCCATCGGCGCCGGTTTCGCCAGTGCTGGCGGCAAGGTCTACCGGGCCGCACAGCAGGTGGGCCCAGCGCTGTTCGCGGGCTCCGTGGGCGCGCGGCAGCTGCACCACCACGGGGCCGCCTTTTTCCGCGCTGCGCTCTTGCAGTTCGTCCAGGAAAGCCTCGACCGAAGAGATGTCGGCGAAGCGATACCAGCGCTCGGAATTGATCCGCAGCTCGCCCGCTGTCTGGGGGCCGCGCAGCATCAACAGGCCCAGCAGCACGGCCGACTGTTCGGGCACGCCCACAACCCGCTGGAAGTTGTGGTTCCAGCGGGTGACGCGACTGCCGCTTGATTCAAATACCAGGCTGAGCAGCTTCAGGGCGTCCAGCGCTTCCTGCGCCTGCGGGTCGCTCACGTTCATCAGCGGCTCGCGACTGGTCTTCTGGTTGCAGCCGGAAACCACCGCGTTCAGGCTCAGCGGATAGCTGTCCGGCACCGTGCGGGCCTTTTCCATGAGGGTGGCGAGGACGCGGGCTTCGATGTCGGTGAGGTGGCGCAGGCTCATGGCTGGGATAATCCGGGTGAATGAAGAACATCGTGATTTTGATCTCGGGCGGGGGATCCAACATGGCGGCCATCGTGCGCACTGCGCAGCGCGACAGCTGGCACACCAAATACGGGGCCCGGGTTGCGGCCGTGATCAGCAACCGCGCCGATGCTGGTGGCCTGGCGCTGGCGCGTGAACAACGCATTGATGCCGAGGTGGTGGACCACAAGGCCTACGGCAGTCGCGAGGGCTTCGAGGCCGAACTGGCCGCCGCCATTGACCGGCACCAGCTGTCCCTGGTCGTGCTTGCCGGTTTCATGCGTATCCTTGGCCCTGGCTTCGTGTCGCGGTATGCCGGCCGGCTGGTCAATATCCACCCGTCGCTGCTGCCGGCTTTCCCGGGCCTGCACACTCACCAGCGCGCGATCGACGCTGGCTGCAAGGTGGCCGGTGCCACCGTGCACCAGGTGACGGCCGAACTCGATCATGGCCCCATCCTGGACCAGGCCGTGGTCCCCGTCCTCGCCGCAGACACGGCCGACGCGCTGGCCGCTCGCGTGCTGACGCAGGAACACCTGATCTACCCCCGGGCGATTGCCCGGCTGCTGCCCCAACTGCGCTGAACGCCAGGCCCCACATGCACCCCAACGCCTTGCTCGAAGCCTGCGCCGAACTGGTCAAGCTCACCCTGCGGTTCGAGCACCCGGCCGATGCCGTGGTCTCGCGCTACTTCCGCGACAACCGCTCACTCGGCCCGCGCGAGCGCGCAACGCTGGCCGAGACGGTCTACGCCGTCCTGCGCAAGAAGCTGCTATTCGATCACTTCGCGCCGTCGGGCAGCGGCCCGCGCGAGCGCCGGCTGGCGATCCTGGGCTTCTACGGCCCGCGCGATTTTCTCAAGAGCGCATTGAGCGACCAGGAAAAGCGCTGGCTCGACCAGTGCGACGAGATCCGTCCCTCCGATCTGATGGAACGGCATCGCCACAACCTGCCAGAGTGGCTGGTGCAGCCGCTCAAGGAACAGCTGGGCGACGATTTCTGGCCGCTGGTCGAGAGCCTGAACCAGCCCGCGCCGCTGGATCTAAGGGTGAACACATTTACCGACAAGCGCCCCGACGTTCAGCGCGAACTCAGGCTGGCAGGACTGGCCGCAGGGGCGACGCCGTATTCGCCCTGGGGGCTGCGGCTGGAAGGCAAGCCCGCGATCAACAAGCTCGACGCGTTTGCCCGTGGTGCCGTCGAGGTGCAGGACGAAGGCTCCCAACTGCTGGCCCTGCTGCTGGATGCCAAGCGCGGCGAGATGGTGGTCGACTTCTGTGCCGGTGCCGGCGGCAAGACCCTGGCCATAGGCGCGGCTATGCGAAGCACCGGGCGGCTGTATGCGTTCGACACTTCGGCGCACCGGCTGGACGCGCTGAAGCCACGGCTGGCGCGCAGCAAGCTCTCCAATGTGCACCCTGCGGCGATCGCGCACGAGCGTGACGACCGGATCAAGCGGCTGGCCGGCAAGATCGATCGCGTGCTCGTCGACGCACCCTGCTCGGGGCTGGGCACCCTGCGCCGCAACCCCGACCTGAAATGGCGCCAGTCACCCGAATCGGTTACCGAGATGGCCGTCAAGCAGACCGCCATCCTGCAAAGCGCCTCGCGCCTGCTCAAGCCGGGCGGTCGGCTCGTCTATGCCACCTGCAGCCTTCTGCGCCAGGAAAATGAGGCTATCGCTACGGCTTTCAGCGCTGCCAACGCAAATTTCAGCCCTGCCAGCGCGGGCGAAATCCTTTCCGGTCTCAAAGTGCAGGCAGCGGCCAGCCTGTGCACAGGGCCCGGAACGGGCCAGGAATATCTGCGCTTATGGCCCCACCGGCATGCTACCGACGGGTTTTTTGCCGCAATCTGGACAAAAATTTAGGTAAGGCGTGCCTAATCGAGGTGAAATGTGGTTAGCCACAACTTGCTTTTTAGGCCAACGGCTTAAAATACCCACTGCTAGGCGGGCTATTTGTCCGCCGCTTTGGTTTTTTGGAGACACCCCCCTCTATGTTGCTTCCCGACTGGGCCATGCTGAACGCGGCCATTGATTTGCTCGCCCATGGCCTATTGGACCTGTCCTGGTGGCAAGTTGTCCTGTACACCTTGGTGACCACTCACATCACCATCGCCGGTGTCACGATCTTCCTGCACCGCGCCCAGGCGCACAGGGCGCTGGATCTGCACGGCATCCCTGCGCATTTCTTCCGTTTCTGGCTGTGGCTGTCCACCGGCATGGTCACCAAGGAATGGGTTGCCATCCACCGCAAACACCACGCCAAGTGCGAAACCGCCGAAGATCCGCACAGCCCGCAAACGCGCGGCATCGAGACCGTGCTGTGGCGCGGCGCCGAACTGTATCGCGCAGAAGCCAAGAACCAGGAAACCCTGACCAAATACGGCCTGGGAACGCCTGACGACTGGATCGAACGCCACCTGTACACGCCTTACAGCTGGGAAGGCGTGGGCATCATGCTGATCCTCAACGTGGCGCTGTTCGGCACTGCAGGCATGGCCGTGTGGGCAGTGCAGATGCTCTGGATTCCGATCACGGCCGCCGGCATCATCAACGGCATCGGCCACTACTGGGGCTATCGCAACTTCGAGGCGCCGGACGCAAGCACCAATATCTCGCCCTGGGGCCTGGTCATCGGCGGCGAAGAGCTGCACAACAACCACCACACCTACCCGACATCGGCCAGATTCTCGGTCAAGTCCTATGAGTTCGACCTGGGTTGGTTCTATATCAGCATGATGCGCAAGATCGGCTGGGCCACTGTCAAGAAGGTGCCGCCCAAGCTGCAACTGGGCGCCATAAAGCCCGTTGCCGACGAAAAGACGCTGGAGGCGCTGATCGCCAACCGCTACGAAGTCATGGCGCGCTACGCCAGCGAGATTCGCCGCGTCTGCCAGGCCGAAATTGCGCAGCTCAAAGCCAGGCAGGGCGACCTGTCTCCGCTCAAGGCCGCCAAGCGCTGGCTGCACCGTGACGACGACAGGGTGCCGGCAGCGGCCCGTCCGCAGCTGGCTGCCGCCCGTGCGGCCCACCCGGTGCTGGACAAGATGGTCACCATGCGCGAGGAACTGCGCCAGATGTGGCTCAACACCTCGCAGTCGAGCGAGCAACTGGCCGGCGACCTGCAGGCCTGGTGCCGGCGCGCCGAGGAAAGCGGCATCGTGGCACTGCAACAGTTCTCGATGAAGCTGCGCGCCGCGCGCTCGTAGGCACCAACGTTGTTGGCCTGGCCGACGGTCCGGCCAACCGAACCGGCATGACAACAAAAAAGCCCCGGGGTACGGGGCTTTTTCAATGGAGCCGGCTGATTTACTTCAGCTTCGTCTCTTTGTACTCGACGTGCTTGCGAGCCTTGGGATCAAACTTCATGATCGCCATTTTCTCGGGCATTGTCTTCTTGTTCTTGCTGGTGGTGTAGAAGTGGCCGGTACCCGCAGTGGATTCCAGCTTGATCTTTTCGCGTCCGCCTTTGCTTGCCATGATGGTTCCTTAGTCAGTTGGGGGCAGGAATCAAGCCTGGCCGCGGGCACGCAGGTCCGCCAGCACGGCATCGATGCCGTTCTTGTCGATCAGGCGCAGAGCCGCGCCGGAGACGCGAAGGCGCACCCAGCGGTTCTCGGTCTCGACCCAGAAACGGCGGTATTGCAGGTTCGGCAGGAACCGGCGCTTGGTTTTGTTGTTGGCGTGGGAGACGTTGTTTCCCACCATCGGGCCCTTGCCCGTTACCTCGCATACGCGTGCCATAAGCACTCCGATATCTTCAAAAACGGCCGTCACATCGTGAGAGCCTAACCTCGCCAGAAGGGTGGCGGTAACCCGAGCCGATGTTCTGGCCCACACGGACCGAAATCAGCAAAGCCTTGCATTATAGCCGCTTATCAGGAATTCGCCTGCTCCAGGAAGCGCTGGGCGTCCAGCGCGGCCATGCAGCCGGTGCCCGCACTGGTGATGGCCTGCCGATACACATGGTCCTGCACGTCGCCCGCGGCAAAGACGCCCGGCACGCTGGTCATCGTGGCGAAGCCCTGCAGGCCCGATTTGGTCAGGATGTAACCATCCTTCATTTCCAGCTGGCCCTGGAAGATCTCGGTGTTGGGCTGATGGCCGATCGCGATGAAGCAGCCCTGGAGCATCAGGTCTTCGGTGGCCTGGGTCTTGGTGTCCTTCAGCCGCACGCCGGTGACGCCGCTGGCGTCTCCCAGCACCTCGTCCAGGGTCTTGAACAGCTTGAGCTCGATCTTGCCCGCAGCCACCTTTCCCATCAGCTTGTCCACCAGGATCGGCTCGGCCTTGAAGCGGTCGCGCCGGTGCACCAGGTAAACCTTGCTGGCGATGTTCGACAGGTAAAGCGCTTCTTCTACCGCCGTGTTGCCCCCGCCGATCACGCAGGTCACCTGGTCGCGGTAGAAGAATCCGTCGCAGGTTGCGCAGCCCGACACACCGCGGCCCATGAAAGCCGTTTCCGAAGGCAGGCCCAGGTATTTGGCCGAGGCGCCCGTCGCGATGACAAGGCTGTCGCAGGTGTATTGGCCGCTGTCGCCCGTCAGCACGAAAGGGCGCTGTCCAAGCTCGACGGCGTTGATATGGTCGAAGACGATTTCGGTATTGAAACGCTGGGCATGCTCGAGAAATCGCTGCATCAGCTCGGGCCCCTGGACGCCGTGCACGTCGGCCGGCCAGTTGTCGACGTCGGTGGTCGTCATCAGCTGGCCGCCCTGTGCGATGCCGGTGACCAGCACCGGATTGAGATTGGCGCGCGCGGCATACACGGCGGCGGTGTAGCCTGCGGGGCCGGAGCCCAGAATGAGAACTTTGGCGTGTTTGGTGCTGGACATGGTAAATATCTGTGTGGAAAGCGCCACAGCTAGGTGTACATTTCGGGCCAAGTGCGCAGGCTTCAAGCGCGTGTTTTGCGGCGCCGGCCTGGAAGAATCTATCCATGCGATTGTAAGAACCGATTGCCCGCCGCAATCCGTGAAGGGACTTGATGTATGTCGATGCTTTCGAATCTGGAACTGCTCCGTCGGGTGCCGCTGTTCGCATTGCTGACAGCAAGCCAGGCCGAGTCGGTTGCAGACGCAGTTGTGAAGCGCCGCTTCAAGCGGGGCGAACTCATCGTCGGGCAGGGCGAAAAGTCCAACACCCTGTTCATCATCCTGACGGGCCGGATACGGGTGGTCACGTCCGACAAGCGCGGCCGCGAGGTGATCCTGGCAACCCTGCAACCCGGTGACTACATCGGCGAGATGAGCCTGATAGACAACGAGGCGCACTCGGCTACCTGCCGGGCCGAAGTCCAGACCGACATGCTGGCCCTGGGCCGCTCCGAGTTCGCGCGTTGCCTGCCCGAGAACAGTTCGATGGCCTACGCCATCATGCGCGGCCTGGTCAAGCGGCTGCGCCAGGCCGACCGCAAGATCGAATCGCTGGCGCTGATGGACGTCTATGGCCGTGTCGCCCGATCGCTGATGGACGTCGCCATTCCCGACCGCGATGGCCAGTTGACCATCCGCGAGCGCATTTCGCGCCAGGACATCGCCAAGATGGTCGGCGCCTCGCGCGAAATGGTCAGCCGGGTGATGAAAGACCTGGAAGACCGCGGCTTCATCGAAACCCGCGAAGACGGATCGATGCTGGTCAAGGACCGGCTCACGACGCTCAGCTAGCGACCGGCAGGCGCGCGGCTGCGGTAAGCTCGCTCGCAACAATGACGTACTCGCTCAATACGCTGAATAACCCGGCCGGTTCCTCGCAATCGCCACGCGGCGGTGTTGCCCGTTTCACCCAGGAGTTCGCCCTGGTGCTGGGCGCCGTCGCGCTGGTGTTCTGGTTGCTCGCCCTGACCAGCTATTCGGCGCAGGACCCGGGCTTTTCAACCACGGGCGCCGGGGCGGCCATTCGCAATTGGGGCGGCCGCTTTGGCGCGTGGCTGGCCGATGCCAGCTATTTTCTGCTGGGCTTTTCTGCCTGGTGGTGCCTGGCCGCCGGTTCGCGGGCGTGGCTGGCTGCGCTGGCACGCTGGATGAGGCCCGACGCAGCCCTTGTGGCCAGGAGGCCCTGGCGCCTCTCGCGCACCCGGCTGGCGTTCTGGGTCGGCCTGGCGATGCTGCTGGGCGCCAGCACGGCGCTGGAATGGTCGCGCATGTATCGCTTCGAGACCCTGCTGCCCGACCACGCCGGCGGCGCACTGGGTTACCTGGTCGGCGCCTTTGGCGTCAAGTGGCTGGGGTTCACCGGCTCGGGCCTGGTGTTCATCGCCCTGGTCGTGATGGGGGCGGCGGCGGTGTTCCGTTTCTCCTGGGGCCAGCTTGCCGAGGCTGTGGGGGCGTGGCTCGACGGCCTGGTGACGTCTCAGCGAGAAAAGCGCGAACTGGCGCAAGACCTCGCCTTCGGCCAGCAGGCCGCCCGTGAGCGCGAAGAGATCGTGCTGGAAGAGCGCGTCGAGAGCGAAGAGCACCACCCCACGCCGGTGTTGATCGAGCCCACTCTGACGGTGCCCAAGAGCGAGCGCGTGGCCAAGGAACGGCAGAAGCCGCTGTTCACCGAATTGCCCGATTCCAAACTGCCGCAGGTCGATTTGCTCGATGGCCCGCTGGCACGCCAGGAAACCGTCGCACCCGAAACGCTGGAAATGACCAGCCGCATGATCGAGAAGAAGCTGCGCGATTTCGGCGTCGAGGTGCGCGTGGTGCTGGCCCAGCCCGGGCCGGTGATCACCCGCTACGAGATCGAACCGGCAACCGGGGTCAAGGGCTCGCAGATCGTCAACCTGGCCAAGGATCTGGCGCGGTCGCTCAGCCTGGTGTCGATCCGCGTGATCGAAACCATTCCCGGCAAGAACTACATGGCGCTGGAACTGCCCAATGCCAAGCGCCAGTCGATCCGCCTGTCCGAGATCCTGGGCTCGCAGGTGTACAACGAAGCCAAGTCGATGCTGACCATGGGTCTGGGCAAGGACATCATCGGCAACCCGGTCGTGGCCGATCTGGCCAAGATGCCGCACGTGCTGGTGGCCGGCACCACCGGCTCGGGCAAATCAGTCGGCCTGAACGCGATGATCCTGTCGCTGCTGTACAAGGCCGAGGCGCGCGATGTGCGCCTGCTGATGATCGACCCGAAGATGCTCGAGATGTCGGTCTACGAAGGCATCCCGCACCTGCTGGCGCCAGTGGTGACCGACATGCGCCAGGCCGCCAATGGCTTGAACTGGTGCGTGGGCGAAATGGAGCGGCGCTACCGGCTGCTGAGCAAGCTGGGCGTGCGCAACCTGGCCGGCTACAACCACAAGATCGACGAAGCCAGGGCCAGGGAGCAGTTCATCTACAACCCCTTCAGCCTGACGCCGGACAGTCCCGAGCCGCTGGACCGGCTGCCGCACATCGTGGTGGTGATCGACGAGCTGGCCGACCTGATGATGGTCGTCGGCAAGAAGATCGAGGAGCTGATCGCCCGCCTCGCGCAGAAGGCGCGCGCCGCCGGCATCCACCTGATCCTGGCCACCCAGCGTCCCAGCGTGGACGTCATCACCGGGCTGATCAAGGCCAACATCCCGACCCGCCTCTCGTTCCAGGTCTCGAGCAAGATCGACTCGCGCACGATCCTCGACCAGATGGGCGCCGAGGCGCTGCTCGGCATGGGCGACATGCTCTACCTGCCGTCGGGCAGCGGCACGCCGATCCGCGTCCACGGCGCGTTCGTGAGCGACGAGGAAGTGCACCGCGTCGTCGCGTACCTGAAGAGCCAGGGCGAGCCCAACTACATCGAGGGCATCCTCGAAGGCGGCGTGCTGGACGGCGACGGCGGTGAGTTGCCCGGCGACGCCGGCGGTGCCGGCGGC
>JANYAN010000089.1 GCA_025361305.1 Burkholderiales bacterium | reverse complement strand
TTGGCCCGCAAACCCTGCACCGCCTGCCCGAGCTGCTCAACGCCCGCAAGGCGCTGGACAAGCCGCAGGTGGACATCAGCTTCCCCGAGATCGAGAAGTTCGACCACCTGCCGCCCGCCAAGGTGGACGGCGCCAGTGCCTTCGTGAGCATCATGGAAGGCTGCTCCAAGTACTGCAGTTACTGCGTGGTGCCCTACACGCGCGGCGAGGAAGTGAACCGCCCGTTTGAAGACATCCTGGTCGAAGTGGCGGGCCTGGCCGACCAGGGTGTGAAGGAAGTGACCTTGCTGGGCCAAAACGTGAACGCCTGGCGCGCTCCGCTGGGCACAACGGCGGAGATGGCGGACTTTGCAACCCTGCTGGAGTACGTGTCTGACATTCCCGGCATTGAGCGCCTGCGCTTCACCACCAGCCACCCCAATGAATTCACGCCCAGCCTGATTGCGGCGTATGACAAGTTGCCCAAACTGGTGAGCCACCTGCACCTGCCGGTGCAGCACGGCAGCGACCGCATCTTGATGGCGATGAAGCGCGGCTACACGGCGATGGAATACAAGAGCACGGTGCGCAAACTGCGGGCGATCCGGCCCGACATGTCGCTTTCCAGCGATTTCATCGTCGGCTTCCCGGGTGAAACCGACGACGATTTTTCGCGGCTGATGAAACTGATCGCCGATGTGGGTTTCGACAACAGCTTCTCCTTCATCTTCAGCCCGCGCCCCGGCACGCCCGCCGCGACGCTGCATGACGGTACGCCACACAGCGTGAAGCTGGCGCGCCTGCAGCAGGTTCAGGCAGCGATCGAGGCCAATATCCGCAGCATCGGCGCCAGCCGGGTCGCAACGGTGCAGCGCATCCTGGTCGAAGGGCCTTCCCGCAAGGATGCGAGCGAACTTGCGGGGCGCACCGAATGCAACCGCGTGGTCAATTTCAAGGGACCGGCCAGGCTGGCGGGGCAGATGATCGACGTGATGATCACCGCTGCCAACGCGCATTCGCTGCGCGGCGAAGTGGTCGTCAGGGAAGAAGTGGCGGCGTGATTCGGTTCAGAACGGCATCTTGGGCATGCCTTTGCCGCCGCCCATGCGCTTCATCATCTTCATCAGGCCGCCGCCCTTCATCTTCTTCATCATGTCCTGCATCTGGCCGAACTCGTTGAGCAGACGGTTGACTTCCTGAACCTGCACTCCGGCGCCAGCGGCGATGCGGCGCTTGCGGGTGGCCTTGATGAGATCGGGCTTGCGCCGCTCAAGAGGCGTCATGCTCTGGATGATCCCTTCCTTGCGGTGGATGTCCTTCTCTGCCTTGCCCATGTCCACCTGCCCCACCTTGGCCTGCATCTGCGCCGGTAGCTTGTCCATCAGCTGGGACAGCCCGCCCATGCTCTTCATCTGCTGGATCTGCGAGAGGAAATCATTCAGGTCGAAGCCGCTGCCGCTCTTGACCTTGGCCGCCAGCCTCTGCGCCGCCGCCACGTCGACCCCCGCCGTGACCTGCTCGACCAGTGCGACGATGTCGCCCATGCCCAGCACACGGCCGGCGTGACGCTGGGCGTCGAACACTTCGAGGCCGTCGATCTTTTCGCTGACGCCGGCAAATTTGATGGGTGCGCCCGTCACCTGCCGCACCGACAGGGCCGCGCCGCCGCGCGAGTCACCATCCAGCTTGGTCAGCACGATGCCGGTGAGCGGCAGCGCTTCCTTGAAAGCCCGCGCCGTGTTGACCGCGTCCTGACCCTGCATGGCGTCAACCACGAACAGCGTCTCGACAGGATGCACGGCCGCGTGCAGTTCCTTGATCTCGCGCATCATGGCCTCGTCGACGGCAAGGCGGCCTGCCGTATCGATCAGCAGCACGTCGAAGTAGTGCGTGCGGGCATAGGCCAGCGCGGCCAGCGCGATGTCCACCGGTGTCTGGTCCGCGGTGCTCGGAAACCATTCGGCCCCGGCCTGCCGCGTCACCGTCTTGAGCTGCTCGATGGCAGCCGGGCGATAGACGTCGCCCGATACCGTCAGAACCTTCTTCTTGCGCTTTTCGATCAGGTGCTTGGCCAGCTTGGCGGTGGTCGTGGTCTTGCCGGCACCCTGCAGGCCAGCCATCAGGATCACCGCCGGCGGCTGGGCCTGCAGGTTGATGTCGCTGACGCCCTCGCCCATGGTGGCGGCCAGTTCGCGGCTGACGATGCCCACAAGGGCCTGGCCGGGCGACAGCGAGCCCAGCACTTCCTGGCCAAGCGCCTGGTCCTTGACCCGGGCGATGAAGTCGCGCACAACAGGCAGGGCCACGTCGGCCTCGAGCAGGGCCATGCGCACTTCGCGCAGCATGTCTTGCACATTGGCTTCGGTGATGCGGGCCTGGCCACGCATTTCCTTGACCAGGCGGGAAAGTTTGTCGGAGAGGGCTGAGGCCATAAAACCGCTTCGACGCTGCGAAGCGCGGCTAAACTGTGGATCATGATTCTAGCCAGTGCGTCCCCCGCCGGTGTCGTGCTGACGCTGGCCGTCGCCGCGGCCTATGCCGTTCCAGCCGCTGGCGCCACCCGGCTGAGTGCGCGGGCGGCCCGTTTTGCCTTGTTGGCAGCATGGCTCCTGCACGCCCTGGTGCTGATCTGGGGGCTGTTTGGCGATACGCCGCGGTTCGGGTTCGCCCCTGCCCTGTCCGTCACGGCCTGGCTGGTCCTGACCGTGTATGCGGTCGAACGCCAGCTGTTCCCGCAGCTCGAGGCACGTCTGGCACTGGCCGGGCTGGGCTCCGCAGCGGTGCTGCTGGCGCTGGTCTTTCCGGGCACGCCACTGCACTCAGCCATCTCGCCGTGGTTGCCGTTGCATTGGGCGCTGGGAATCGCCTCCTATGGCCTGTTTGCCGCGGCCGTGGTGCATGCCTGGCTGATGACGCGCGCCGAGCGGCAGATTCGGCTGGCGGCCGACGGGCACGCCGGCATTCCGCTGCTGACGCTCGAGCGCCTGACGTTCCGTTTCGTCGGCGCCGGCTTCGTGCTGCTGTCGGCCACCCTGCTGGCCGGCCTGCTGTTCAGCGAGATACTTTACGGCCAGGGCCATGGCTGGCGCTGGGATCACAAGACGGTGTTCTCGGTGCTGGCCTGGCTGGCCTTTGCCCTGCTGCTGCTCGGACGGGCGCGTTTTGGATGGCGTGGCCGCAAGGCGGTGCGCGTGCTGTACACCGGTTCGCTGCTCCTGCTGCTGGCCTACGTCGGTTCGCGCTTCGTGCTCGAGGTCGTCCTGGGACGCACGACATGAAATTCCTGCTGCTTGTCCTGCTGCTGCTGGCCGCGTTCTGGATCTGGAACAACGGTCGCCGCCGACCGGACGACAGTGCCACGCCAAAGCAGGGCGCAGACCGGGCCGCGCCGGCACAGGACATGGTGGCCTGCGAGATCTGCTCGGTGCACCTGCCTCGTTCGGATGCCGTCACCGGCGGTGACGGTCGCCTGTATTGCAGCGCCGAACACCGCCTGCGCGGCGGGAGCTGAGGGTGGCGCTGCCCTCGGCCTGGCCCCAGGCGACGGATGAGTCCGTCCTGACCGCGGACTCGGCCTTCTCGCGACTGTGGCGCGGCTTCATGACCGCACGTGTGACCATCGCCCTGGTGCTGCTGCTGCTGCTGGGGGCGCTGTTCCTGATCGGCCCGGCACAGCCCAACAGCCACTGGCTGGTTGACCTGTGCTTCGCCTACCTGGCCGCCTCACTGGCTGTGCGGCTGTTCACACGGCCGCTGCCGCCGGGCCACACATTTGACGCCCAATGGGTCACGACCATCGGGGTCGATCTGGTGGTTTTTTCGACGCTGCAGTTCCTGCAGGCCGGCAACATCAACATCAACTACTCGCCGCTGTTTGCGCTGCCGGTGTTGATGGCGTCGGTGTTGGGCTCGGCCTTGCTCGCGCTGGGTACCGCCGCGGGTGTCACGCTGTTGCTGCTGACGGACGCGTGGGTGTTCTCGCTGCATGTGCCGACAGAGGGCGCACAGCGCTTCCTGCAAGCCGGCCTGACGGGTTCGGGTTACTTCGCGCTGGCGGTGTTGACCAACCAGCTTGCCGCACGCCTGGCTCGAGAGGAGCAGGCCCTGCGCATCAGCCAGCAGGCGGCGCGGGTACAGGCCCAGGTCAATGAGCTGGTGATCGAAGCCCTCGCCGACGGCGTGCTGGTGGTGAACGCCCTGGGCCAGGTCGAGGCGGCCAACCCGGCGGCGCGGCTGCTCATGGGCCTGGGGCGTGCGCGGCGCGAAGCGCCTTTCGCGCTTTCCGACGTCGCCAACTGGCACCCGTTGGCCGAAATGGCCAGCCGCACTTTCGAGCAGCGAAGGGCGCAGGCCGACGACGTCGCGATCGAGGAAGCCGGTGGCAGCCCGTGCCGATTACGGGTCCGCACGCGGCTGACGGCTCCCCAGGAAGGCGACGCCGACACCCTGTGCGTCATGTTCCTGGAGGATCTGCGCGAGATGGAGGCACGGTTGCGCACCGAGAAGCTGGCGGCCATGGGCCGCATGTCCGCCGCAGTAGCGCACGAGATCCGCAACCCCCTGGCGGCGATCACGCAGGCCAATGCGCTGCTTGAAGAAGATCTGCACGACCCGGCGCAGCAGCAGCTCAGCTCGCTGGTGCGCCAGAACGCCCACCGGCTGGCGCGCATCGTCGAGGAGATTCTGGACATCTCGAGGGTGCAGCACCAGGAGATTGCTGCCCCGGTATCGGCTGAGCTGGACACTGCCGTGGCCGGCGCATGCACCGACTGGGCCCAGCAAACGCATTGCGCCATGCGGCTCAAGCTCACGTTGGCGGGGCAAGGGACGCGCGTGCACTTCGAAGTCGATCACCTGCGCCGGGTGCTGGTCAATCTGCTGGACAACGCGCAGCGCTACGCGGGCATGCAGCCCGACTCCATCCGGGTGGCCACCGAGCTGGCCGGCGGCCAGCCGGCCGTGCGTGTGTGGAGCGATGGCGCGCCGCTTGAACTCTCAGTACAGCGGCATTTGTTCGAGCCCTTCTTCTCGTCCGAAAGCCGCTCCAGCGGCCTGGGCCTGTACATCTGCCGAGAGCTGTGCGAGCGCCATGGTGCGCTGATCGGCTACCGCCGCACGGTGCCCGGGACGACAGATCGCGAAGGCAATGAATTCTTTGTCAGCTTCCGGCCAATGCCCGGCCCACTTGCCGGCGCCGTGTCATTTGACACAATAGCCGCCTGATGTCCACAGCGCCTGCTCCTGCAGCACGGGTCCTCGTCGTCGATGACGAACCGGATCTGCGCACCCTGTACGAACTCACGCTGCTGCGCGAGGGCTACCACGTCGACTCCGCTGGCAGCCTGGCCGAAGCGCACCAGCAACTCGAATCCAATCGCTTCGACGCCGTCATCACTGACATGCGCCTGCCTGACGGGCTGGGGCTGGAGCTGCTCAACAGCATGCTCAAGCAGCAGCGCGGCGAACGCTGCATCGTGATGACCGCCTACGGTTCGGCAGAAAACGCCGTCGAGGCCCTCAAGGCCGGCGCGTTCGACTACCTGACCAAGCCAGTGGACTTGAGGCAATTCCGTGCGGTGGTAGCCTCGGCCGTCCAGGGCAACACCTCGGCGCCGCGAGGCCGGCCGGCACCGGGCACCGGGCGCAATTCCACCACCGGCGATCGACCCGCCACCGGCCACGCGGCACTGCTGCGGCTGGTGGGAGAGTCGCAGGCGATGCGCATGGTCAAGGACCGCATCGCCAAGGTGGCCCGCAGCATGGCGCCGGTCCTGGTGCGCGGCGAATCGGGCACAGGCAAGGAACTCGTGGCGCGCGCCATTCACGCATGCAGCCACCGGGCCGACGGTCCGTTCGTGGCGGTCAACTGCAGCGCCATCCCCGAGTCGCTGCTGGAGGCGGAGTTCTTCGGCGCGCGCAAGGGTTCGTACACCGGGTCAAATCAGGATCGCGAAGGCTATTTCCAGGCGGCGCGTGGCGGCACACTGTTCCTGGACGAAATCGGCGACCTGCCGCTGGCGATGCAGTCGAAGCTGCTGCGCGCCATCCAGGAGCGCCAGGTTCGCTCGCTGGGTTCGACCCAGGAAGATGCCGTCGATGTTCGGGTTGTCAGCGCAACGCACCGCGACCTTGCCGCGGACGTGGCAGCCGGGCGGTTTCGGCAGGACTTGTATTACCGGCTCAATGTCATCGAGATCCTGGTGCCGCCGCTGCGTGAACGCCGCGAAGACCTCACGGCGCTATGCGAATCGCTGCTGGCGCGCATCGCCCAGGAGTCAGGCATGGTCGCTCCCGTGCTCTCGCCCGGCGTGCTGCAGCAACTGTGCGCCCACCCGCTGGGTGGCAATGTGCGCGAACTGGAAAACCTGCTGCATCGCGCAGTGGCCCTGAGCGACGGCGAAGAACTGCAGGTGGACTTCGCGCCAACGCAGTCGCCTGCGATGCCCGATGCGGCCGTACCGTCAGCGGCCACGGCGCTGGTGCCCCCTGCAGGCGCCACCGTGCCCGGCGACCTGCAGGCCTACCTGGACCAGCAGGAGCGCGAGATCCTGGTCAAGGCGCTGCGCGACAGCGGGTTCAATCGCACGGCGGCGGCACAGCGCCTGGGCCTGAGCCTGCGCCAGATCCGCTATCGCATCGCGCGCCTGGCTATCGCCTCGCCCGGTGAAGACGAGGCCAAAGATGCGCCCACCTGAGGGCGCGGCGGATTCTGCCATGTGGCGGCACGGCTGGTACCGGTTTGCGCGGCGCCTCGATTCACCGAACTTCGGCGCCAGGCCCGACGGCGCGCAGGTCGACCTCATTGTCGTGCACTCGATCAGCCTGCCGCCCGGCCAGTTCGGCGGCAATGCGGTGCAGCAGCTTTTCACCAATTCGCTGGACTGGAACGCCCACCCTTATTTCAAGACCATCGAGGGACTGGCCGTGTCGTCGCACTTCTACATCGCCCGCGGCGGCGAGCTTTGGCAGTTTGTCAGCTGCGACAACAGGGCCTGGCATGCCGGTGCTTCGCACTACCGCGAGCGCGGCAACTGCAACGACGATTCCGTCGGTGTGGAACTCGAAGGCCTGGAAGGCGGCAACTTCGAAGCCGCACAGTACGAAACGCTGACCGACCTGTGCGCGGCGCTCGCCCAGCACTATCCAATCGGGCATATCGCAGGCCACGAGCACGTCGCCCCGGGCCGCAAGAGCGACCCCGGGCCCGGCTTCGACTGGGCTCGCATGCAGCGCAACCTGGCCTGGCCCCAAGGGTATTTCCCGAGTTAGAACGGCTGCGGCTGGCCGGTTTTTGCGGCGCAACAGTAATCGTGTGTATCGGCGGCGATACACTACCTGTAGTGGCTTGTAATCCCCCGACACCCTATATATAGTGTTCCCAGTTTTGTGCGGATGCCCCGGCCGGCCATCCCACTGAGAGCCTGGGGCACCCAGCCCAACCACAAGAACCGCGAAAGAGGAAACATGCAAATCGCTTCAACGACAGCCGCCGATTCGGTCATCCGCTTCGGCTCCGGCCAGCACGCCGGACAAGCGCCGGTCGCAGCTGCCAGCCCGCTGGCCAACTACCAGATCATCCGGCGCAACGGCGGTGTGGTGCCCTTCGAACCGAGCAAGATCGCGATCGCCATGATGAAGGCTTTCCTGGCCGTTCATGGCACCCAGGGCGCGGCTTCGGCCAGCGTTCGCGAAACCGTGGACGGCCTGACCCAGGCCGTCATCCGTGCGCTGGTGCGTTCGCGTCCGGGCGGCGGCACCTTCCACATCGAAGACGTACAGGACCAGGTCGAACTAGGCCTGATGCGCGGCGGCCACCATGAGATCGCCCGCGCCTATGTGCTGTATCGCGAACGCCGCACCCAGGAGCGGGCAAGGCAAAGCGCCAAGGAGGCACCCGCTGCGCCGCAGTTGCACGTGACCGACGGTGGCCAGCGCGTTGCCTTGGACATGGGCGCGCTCAAGTGCCTGATCGAAGCGGCCTGCGCCGGCCTGGGCGCCGACGTGCGGCCACAGCCGATCCTGGACGAGACCATGCGCAACCTGTACGACGGGGTGCCGATGGACGAGGTCTACAAGGCCTCGATCCTGGCCGCGCGCACACTGATCGAAAAAGACCCCGACTACACCTATGCCACGGCGCGGCTGCTGCTGCACACCATCTTCAAGGAAGTGCTGGGCCGCGATATCGCGCCCGCCGACATGGCCGCCAGTTACGCCGACTATTTCCCCGGCTTCATCCAGAAGGGCGTGGATAACGAACGGCTGGACGAGCGGCTGGCGCAATACGACCTCAAGCGCCTGGGGCAACTCAATGCGGGTCTTGCGCACATGCAGGAAATAGCGGTCGTAAAGCGTCTGCAGGCCCAGGTAGTCGAACTGCAGGTC
>JANYAN010000075.1 GCA_025361305.1 Burkholderiales bacterium | reverse complement strand
TCGCCGGGTTCATTCTGGAGAGCGGACGTGCCGACGTGCTGGCCATCAATAAATGGGACGCAGTGGACGACTACGAGCGCGAGCAAGTGCGCCGCCAGATCGAGAACCGTTTGCCGTTTCTGAAGTTCGCGCCGCTGCACTTCATATCGGCAACGAAGCGGCAAGGCCTGGGTCCGGTCTGGACCTCGATCGCCCAGTCCCATCGATCGGCGATGGTCAAGATGTCCACTCCCGTGCTGACCCGGCTGCTGCTGGAGGCCGTTCAATTCCAGGCGCCCAAGCGCGCCGGCATGTTCCGGCCCAAGCTGCGTTATGCGCACCAGGGCGGGCGGAACCCGCCCGTGATCGTGGTGCACGGCAACTCGCTCGAGCACGTCACTGATGCTTACAAACGGTTTCTTGAGGCGCGATTCCGCAAGGAATTCGATCTGGTGGGAACGCCGCTGCGCATCGAGATGAAAACGTCGAAGAACCCCTACGCGGAAAGTGGCGAGACTTGAAGTCTCCGGCAATGCCGTTAGATAGGCACGGAAAATCGGCTTTGGCCGGCTTTGCCCAGCGTCTTGCTGTGGTAAGGTGCAGTGTCCAACAACATTTCCGAACACGGAGAATATCGTGAGCAATAAAGGGAAGCTACTACAAGACCCCTTCCTGAACACCCTGCGTCGCGAGCATGTGCCGGTGTCGATCTACCTCGTCAACGGCATCAAGCTGCAGGGGCAGATCGAGTCTTTCGACCAATATGTTGTGCTATTGCGCAACACCGTTACGCAGATGGTTTACAAGCACGCCATCTCTACGATCGTCCCGGGACGTGCCGTCAACTTCTCGGCGGCCGAAGCCGGCGAGACCAGCGCCCCCTGAGTCGGTCAATGCGCAAGGCACCGCGTGCCATCCGGGCGTGTCGCCCTTTCGCCTCTTCCGGTCCAAAGTTTGTCCGATTCGCCTGAACATCCCCAAGCCCTTGCCATCCTGGTCGGGGTGAACCTGGGTTTGCCCGATTTCGATTCTGGCCTTGAAGAATTGGGCCTGCTGGCGCAGACTGCCGGGCTCGAGCCCGTGGCTCGCGTGATCTGTAGTCGCAAGGCGCCGGACGCCGCGCTGTTCATCGGCAAGGGCAAGGCGGACGAGATCAAGGCGCTGGCCGAGCAGACGGGCGCCACCGAAGTGCTGTTCGACCAGTCGCTCAGTCCGGGCCAGCAACGCAATCTCGAGCGTCACCTCGGAGTCGCGGTGAACGACCGCACTCTGGTTATCCTGCAGATCTTTGCGCAGCGCGCCCGCAGCCACGAGGGCAAGCTTCAGGTCGAACTGGCACGCCTCCAATATGTCAGCACCCGATTGGTTCGGCGCTGGTCTCACCTTGAGCGCCAGACCGGTGGCGCGGGCCTGCGCGGCGGCCCCGGCGAGAAGCAGATCGAACTGGACCGGCGAATGATCGGCGAGACCATCAAGCGCACCAAGGAACGGCTGGAAAAAGTCAAGCGGCAGCGTCATACCCAGCGCCGCCAGCGCGAACGCCAGGGTGCCTTCAACATTTCCCTAGTCGGCTACACCAACGCAGGAAAGTCCACGCTATTCAACGCCCTGGTCAAGGCCCGCGCTTACGCGGCCGACCAGCTCTTTGCCACATTGGACACGACAACCCGGCAGCTCTATCTCGGAGAGGCCGCACGCTCGGTGTCATTGTCCGACACGGTGGGGTTCATCCGCGATCTGCCGCACGGACTGATTGACGCCTTTCGGGCAACATTGCAGGAGGCGGTGGATGCTGATTTGCTGCTGCATGTGGTCGACGCGGCCAACCCCCATTTCCCGGAACAGATCGCTGAAGTGCAGCGCGTACTGCACGAGATTGGTGCCGATGGCGTTGCGCAGATTCTGGTGTTCAACAAACTCGACGCACTGACGCCCGGCCAGGCGCCCCTGCAACTGCAGGATGTGTTCGACATCGAGGGTGTTGCCGTGCCGCGGTTGTTTGTCAGTAGCCGGACATCTGCAGGCCTGCCGGCGCTGCGGTCGCAGCTGGCGCTGGCGGTGGGCGCGCGCGATGCCGCCGCGATGCCCCTGCATGACGCTGCTGAATTGGCCTCGACCCCCACCTGATTGGGCACAATGCGGCTGCCTGCAATACAAGAAAGAGATCCAAGCGCAATGAACCTCCAATTTCTCAGCCTGCCGTGGGCAGGGCTGACCGGCCGGATCAGGGGCATGTTCAACCTGAACGACCCGCGTTGGGGGCGTGGCGACGACAAACAGCAAGCCGACGGCGGCCGGCCTGACCCGCAAAAACCCGAAGGAGGCGCCCAGCCGCCCCAAAATGGCGGTGGCGGGGGCGGTGGCCGCGGCCCGAACCAGGGCCCTCCTGACCTGGACGAACTCTGGCGCGACTTCAATCGCAAGCTGGGCGGCCTGTTTGGTGGAGCCAAGGGTGCGCGGCGGCCTGACAACGGGGGTGGTTTCGGCGGGGGCGGGGGTGGCTTCCAGCCAGACATGCGAAGCGCGGGCATTGGGGCGGGGCTGGTAGCCGCAGTCGTGGTGCTGATCTGGCTGGGCACGGGGTTCTTCATCGTGCAGGAAGGCCAGCAAGCCGTGATCACCCAGTTTGGCAAGTACAAAGCCACCGTAGGCGCCGGCTTCAACTGGCGCCTTCCCTACCCGATCCAGCGTCACGAACTGGTATTCGTCACCCAGATCCGTTCAGTTGACGTCGGGCGCGACGCCGTCGTCAAGTCGACCGGCCTGCGCGATTCGGCCATGTTGACGGAGGACGAAAACATCGTCGAGATCAAGTTTGCCGTGCAGTATCGGCTCAACGATGCCCGGGCTTATCTGTTCGAGAGCAAGAACCCGTCCGAGGCGGTCGTCCAGGCGGCCGAAACAGCTGTGCGTGAAACGGTGGGCAAGATGCGCATGGATCTGGCCTTGGCCGACGAACGCGACCAGATCGCGCCGCGAGTGCGCAAGCTGATGCAGACTATCCTGGATCGCTACAAGGTTGGTATCGAGGTTGTCGGCATTAACCTGCAGCAGGGCGGCGTGCGCCCGCCCGAACAGGTGCAGGCCGCGTTCGACGACGTGCTCAAGGCCGGCCAGGAGCGCGAACGCGCCAAGAACGAGGCGCAGGCCTACGCCAACGACGTGATCCCGCGGGCCGTGGGCTCGGCTTCGCGCCTGAAGGAGGAGGCCGAAGCCTACAAGGGCCGCATCGTGGCCCAGGCGCAAGGCGATGCGCAGCGCTTCAAATCGCTGATGGTCGAATACCAGAAGGCTCCGCAAGTGACGCGAGACCGCCTGTACATCGAGGCCATGCAGCAGATCTACAGCAACGTGACCAAGATCGTGGTGGATTCGAGGCAGGGATCGAACCTTCTCTATCTGCCGCTGGACAAGATCATGCAGCAAGTCGCCCAGGGCGCATCAGCCGAGTCGCCGCCCGCGGCAGCGGCTGCAGCGGTATTGCCTGGCGTGGCGGGTGCCGATTCGCGGACACGCGACAACTCGCGCTCGCGCGAACGCGAAACGCGCTGAAGCGAGGAACACCCCAATGAACCGGATCGGATTTATCGTTTCGTCGCTGCTGGTTGCACTGGCCTTGCTCAGCTCCATGCTGTTCGTGGTTGACCAGCGCCAGTTCGGCGTGGTCTATGCGCTTGGCCAGATCAAGGAAGTGATCACGGAGCCGGGCCTGAATTTCAAGCTACCGCCGCCATTCCAGAACGTCTCCTATATCGACAAGCGCCTGCTCACGCTGGACAGTAGCGATGCGGAGCCGATGCTTACCGCAGAAAAGCAGCGCGTCGTGGTCGACTGGTACGTGCGCTGGCGGGTCACCGAGCCTTCGCAATACATCCGAAACGTCGGCCTCGACGAGGCCGCCGGTGCCAACCAGCTGGCCCGCGTCGTGCGCAATGCCTTCCAGGAGGAAATCAATCGCCGCACGGTCAAGGAACTGCTGTCGCTCAAGCGCGAACAACTCATGAACGACGTCAAGAAGGAAGTGCTGGGCGTGGTCAAAGGTGCCAAGCCGTGGGGTGTGGATGTGGTCGACGTGCGCATCACCCGTGCCGACTATGTGGAGGCGATCACCGAATCGGTTTATCGGCGCATGGAGGCGGAGCGCAAGCGGGTGGCCAATGAGCTTCGGTCGACCGGCGCTGCCGAAGGCGAAAAAATTCGCGCCGATGCTGATCGCCAGCGCGAGATCACGGTGGCCAACGCCTACCGCGAGGCACAGAAGATCAAAGGCGAGGGCGATGCCCAGGCCGCCGCGCTGTATGCCGAGGCCTTCGGCCGCGACCCGCAGTTCGCGCAGTTCTACCGCAGCCTCGAAGCGTACAAGACGACGTTCAACAAGAAGGGCGACGTGATGGTGGTCGACCCCTCCAACTCCGACTTCTTCAAGGCCTTCCGCGGCTCCGGTGCAGCGCCTGTCGTGAAGAAATAGCGCTTGGACAGCAACACTTTCTGGGCCGCGCTGGCCCTGTTGCTGGTGCTCGAGGGCCTCCTGCCGTTCTTGTCGCCGGGCGGCTGGCGCCGCACCTTTCAGCGTTTGCTGGAACTGCGCGACGGGCAGCTGCGCTTCTTCGGCCTGTGCAGCATTCTGCTGGGGCTGGGTTTGCTGTGGGCCGTGTCCTGAAAGCCGGGACAGCGACGCAGAGGCCTCTGCGTCCGGTTTCCGCTTTCTTTCCCCCTTCGCGGCCCCTGTAAAATACCGCTTTTAACAGCACCCGAAAATCATGTCCGCCTGGGTCCTGCCGGATCACATTGCCGATGTTTTGCCCTCCGAGGCCCGGCACATCGAGGAACTGCGCCGCGAATTGCTGGATGCGGCCCGCGGCTATGGTTACGAGCTGGTGATGCCGCCACTGCTGGAGCACCTTGAGTCACTGCTGACGGGAACTGGCGAGGCCCTGGACCTGCAAACGTTCAAGCTGGTGGATCAGTTGTCGGGTCGCATGATGGGCTTGCGCGCCGACACCACGCCACAGGTGGCCCGCATTGATGCGCACTTGCTCAATCGCCAGGGCGTTACACGCCTGTGTTACTGCGGCCCGGTGCTGCATACCCGGCCCGACCGGCCGCATGCGACGCGTGAGCCATTGCAATTCGGCGCCGAAATCTACGGCCATGCGGGCCTGGAAGCCGACCTTGAAATCCTGCTTCTGGCCCTCGATTGCCTCAAGGCGACGCGCGTGCCGGGCCTGACCGTCGACCTGGCAGATGCGCGCATCGTGCGCGCGCTGCTCGATGGTGTGCCCGTGGACGGTGCTGCGCTGGCCGACGTCCATGCGGCGCTGGCCTCCAAGGACGCCAGCGCACTGGCCGCTCTCGCCCGTGAATTTCCGGTGGCCTCGCGCGAGGGGCTGCGCTGCCTGCTCGGGCTCTATGGCGACGCCGCGGTCCTGCAAGAAGCGCGCAAATGCCTGCCCGACCGTCCTCAACTGCGCTTAGCCCTGGACAACCTGGCCTGGCTCGCAGGGCAGCTCGATGCGGGCAGCGTTAAGTTCGACCTGGCGGACCAGCGTGGCTATGCCTATTACAGCGGCGCGCGATTCTCGATCTATGTGCCCGGGGCCAGCGACGCGCTGGTGCGCGGTGGCCGCTACGACGAGGTGGGCGCGGTGTTCGGACGCAACCGGCCGGCCGTGGGCTTCAGCCTGGACGTGAAGGAACTGGTCGGCGTAGCCGCCCGGCGGCCCCTGAAGGCGGCCATCCGCGCCCCCTGGCTGGATGGCGAGAAGGCTGCCAGCTTGCGCGCCGCAATTGCGAGCCTACGCGCGCAGGGCGAGACGGTGGTCTGCGCGCTCCCGGGGCACGAGAGCGAAGTCGAGGAATTCCTCTGCGACCGCGAGCTGGCACAGGCCGCCGGCCGCTGGGTTGTGCAGGCCCTTTGAATACTTTGGAACAGAAACTGTCATGACAAAGACGAAGGGCCGCAACGTGGTCGTGGTCGGCACCCAGTGGGGTGACGAGGGCAAGGGCAAGCTGGTGGACTGGTTGACCGAAATGGCGCAAGGGGTCGTGCGTTTTCAGGGTGGCCACAACGCGGGGCATACGCTGGTCATCAACGGCGTCAAGACGGCCCTGCACCTGATACCCAGCGGCATCATGCGTCCCGGCATCCGGTGCTATATCGGCAACGGCGTCGTGCTGTCGCCAGCCAAGCTGTTCGAGGAGATCGAAGGACTGGAAAAGGCAGGTGTCGAAGTGCGCTCGCGTCTTCGTGTCAGCGAAGCCTGCCCACTGATCCTTCCCTACCATTCGGCGCTGGACCTGGCGCGGGAGACCCGGCGCGAAGAGGGCGGAACCGAAAAGATCGGCACCACCGGCCGCGGCATCGGGCCGGCCTATGAGGACAAGATCGCTCGCCGCGCGCTGCGCGTGCAGGACTTGCGGCATCCCGAACGTTTCGCCGAAAAGCTTCGGGAAGTGCTGGACATGCACAACTTCATGCTGACCCAGTATTTGCACGCGGCCGCAGTTCCCTACCAGGCCGTGTTTGACGAATCGATGAGACACGCCGAGTTGCTCAAGCCGATGATGGCAGATGTCTCGCGCGAATTGAACGAAGCCCATCTGCGCGGCGACAACCTGCTGTTCGAAGGAGCGCAGGGCACTTTGCTAGATGTGGACCATGGCACGTATCCGTATGTAACGTCCAGCAACTGCGTGGCTGGCAATGCCGCAGCCGGCGCCGGGGTGGGGCCAGGGATGCTGCATTACATCCTGGGCATCACCAAGGCCTATTGCACGCGCGTGGGCGGCGGGCCGTTCCCGACCGAACTTGACTGGGCCACCCCCGGGACGGTGGGGTACCACCTCTCGACGGTGGGCGCCGAGAAAGGCGTCACGACCGGCCGCAGCCGGCGTTGCGGCTGGTTCGACGCGGCCTTGCTCAAGCGCAGCGCCCAGGTCAACGGCCTGTCAGGCCTTTGCATCACCAAACTCGACGTGCTGGACCGGATCGAGCAACTGCAACTGTGCACTGGCTACGAGCTGGACGGCCAGCACACCGACATTCTTCCGATGGGCGCGGACGATATCTCGCAGTGCAAGCCCGTCTATGAAACGCTGGAAGGCTGGAGCGAGTCAACCGTGGGCGTGACCCAGTACGACAGGCTCCCGGTGAACGCGCGGCTCTATCTTCAGCGCATCGAGCAGGTCACGGGCGTTCCGGTCGACATGATTTCCACGAGCCCGGACCGTGACCATACGATCATGATGCGCCATCCCTACCTGGCAGATTGAGGAGCAGACACGATGTTGACGGAAGACGGCAAGCACCTTTATGTGAGCTACGACGAGTACCACAACCTGATCGAAAAACTTGCCATCAAGGTGCACCAGTCGGACTGGGAGTTCGACACCATCCTGTGCCTGGCCCGCGGGGGCATGCGCCCAGGCGACATCCTGTCGCGTATCTTTGACAAACCCCTGGCCATCATGTCGACCAGCTCGTATCGGGCCGAAGCGGGTACGGTGCAGGGCCATCTGGATATCGCGCACTACATCACGACGCCCAAGGGCGAGATCGCCGGGCGCGTGCTGCTGGTGGACGATCTGGCCGACTCGGGCCACACGCTGCACGCCGTCATCGACATGCTCCGGAACAATTACAAGCTGATCAGCGAGATGCGCAGCGCCGTGATCTGGACCAAGGGGCTATCCAAGTTCACGCCCGATTACTCGGTCGAGTACCTGCCCACCAACCCGTGGATTCACCAGCCGTTCGAAGGCTACGACAGCATGGGTGCCGCAAAGCTGCTGGAAAAGTGGAAGGTCTGAGGGCGCGCTAACATGGCTGGATGAGCAAACCCGTCACAGATCTGATTCACCACCCATACGTCCCACCCCCGGGATTCGCAGCGCCGCAAACGGGCGTCTACAAGGCATCCACCATCATCTTCCCCGATGTCGCGGCGATGCGCGCGCGCGACTGGAAGCACAAGAACGGATATACCTACGGCTTGCACGGTACGCCGACGACCTTCATCCTCGAGGAGCGCATCTGCGCGCTGGAAGGAGGCAAGTATTGCGTTCTGGTGCCCAGCGGGCTGGCAGCCATCGCAACCACAGGCATGGCGCTGCTCAAGGCCGGCGATGAGGTCCTGATTCCCGACAACGCCTACGGCCCCAACAAGGCGCTGGCCGAAGGTGAACTGAAGGCCTGGGGCATCACGCACCAGTTTTATGACCCCATGAATCCACAGGATCTGGCGGCCAGGATCAGCCCGCAGACGCGGCTGGTCTGGCTGGAAGCGGCAGGGTCCGT
>JANYAN010000060.1 GCA_025361305.1 Burkholderiales bacterium | reverse complement strand
GCCACATGCACTGCGATGACGATCACCATCACGTTGGTGGCGCCAGCATGGAGCTGACTCAGCCAGTCGCCGCCCATATCGTTGAATATCGCCCACCCGGATGCGCTGATGACCAGCGCCAGGACGAGCAGAGCCACGATGGCCAATGCACCTGCGGGGTTGTGCCCGGTGAAATGCTGCGGTTGCCCACGCAAGGTCGCACGTACGTACTGCGCAACCGCCGCGGGGCCACGCAGGAAGTCGGAGAAACGCGCGTAACGCGTGCCGACCAGGCCCCAGACGATGCGAAAAACCACCAGTCCGGCCATCGTGTAGCCCAGCGTCACGTGCAGCAGCCGCCAATGCTCGCTCTCGGCGGTCAGGTAGGCGCCCGCAAAAGTGGCCACCATGAGCCAGTGAAAAACGCGCACCGGCGCGTCCCAGACCAGCACCTTGGGACTGGCTGGAAAACGCACGGGCGCCTCAGCGCGGGATGCGGACGTTTCGCTCATTGAAATCTCCTTTTTCGGCCTGGGTATGGCAGGCACTGCAGTTGGACGCACTCTTCACCGCGGGGCGCTTCCAGGTGGCTGCGGATATCTCGCCGTGCTGGCGCACGAACCACGCCGAACGTGTAATGCGATCGTCGGGCGGTTCCTCGCGTACGCGCCGGTAGGTGCCGGCATTCGCGACAAGCCAGTCCGATAGTTGTTTGCGTGTGGCCGGGTCCAGCGAGGCATCAACGCCGAAGTGGTGTCCGAGATTGCTCGTCAGGCGCTCCCAGGAGGTCTTGGGCAGCATGCCCGGTGGGTAGGCCACATGGCACGCGGCACACTCCTGCGTGTAGGCTGGCAGCACGGGTGCGCGCGATCCACTATTGCCCTCCTGGGCCCAGGTGGCCGCGGAGAGCGTCATGGCGGCCAGCACGCCCCACACGACGCGTCCAATGGCAAGGCGGAAATCAGTGTGCATGGGGAATTCTCCGATGTCTGTATGGGAATGGTGTGGCAGCCGCATCAGGGCTTCAGCGTCAGCAGCCAGCTGATCACATCGGCCTTCTCGCCGGCGCTGCACTCGCGGCTTACCACGTCATTGCAGTTGCGGCGAAACCATTTCTCGACTTTGGCCGGATCGGTGAAGCGTTCCGCATTGAATGCCGGCGCCATCGGGCCGATGGCTTTTCCGGTGGACGCATGTTTGCCCACCTTGGTCGGAACCGCGCCATGGCAGGAAGAGCAACTCCATTCCTGTCCGTGGCGCGTGGTAAACAACTTCTGGCCCCGCTCGGGTACGGCAGCGCTGCCGGCCTGCGCGCTATAGGCGGCAAGCAACTGGGCCGGGGTGGCCGCATGGGCCACCGCTACAAATACAAGCGCCACCGAAAACGCCGTGATCAACTGGAACACCGAGGACCGGACTGGAGGCAAGGTGATTTTTTCGGGGTACATGGCATTTCCTTGACCGCGATGGTGTACACACCGTCTTAACGTTTTCTTAACGGCCCCTTGTCCCTGCTGCGGGTGGCGAGATGCCCACCGATGTTGAATCAGAATCGACACCGGGTTGATGCATCTCAATGCCGGGCGAGGTGGCCATTGCAACAATATGCAGTTAGGCTTCTGGCCTTACATCGGGGACCAGGCAGGGGGGCCAACCCGCAAAGGATTCGTGACGGCGGCCCTCCTTCTCGCGACCATGCGTGCGGCGCTGTTGTTGTAGCTGGCTGCCGGAATCGGTCTCACCCTGTGGCGGCTAAGCCGAACCCTTGTTAGTGACTAATGACTCGGAAAGCATCGTCCAAATGAAGTTGCGGCGAGCGAACAACCCGTTCGCCGCGGCTGTCTCGGCGTGGCTCCGTGGAGAATCGGTACTCTGCCCTTACTAATGACCGGCAGTTCCCGTAAAACCAAGTTCCGCAGGGAAGCGGAGCCATCAGACCGAGTTTGTTGTGGGTGAGATCGTCGGGCTGCGAGCGCGCGGGATGGGCGTGTGGCGCGGCAGCGTACCTCATGAGGCGCTCATTTGCCACTCGCCTAAGCCGAAGTAGACAATTCTTCGATCACCGAAGCGTCCTTCCAGTGAGCGATCCGATCAGCGCTGAAGCCGTAGTCGCGCAGGATTGCCCCACTGTGTTCACCGACTTGGGGCGGCGGCAAACGAATGGACCCCTCAGCCTGCGTTTCGAAGCGAAGCGGACTTCCGACCAACCGCGTCGGACCGAGAACCTCATGCATGACGGTTTCCACCAGCCCATTGGCGAGCACCTGCGGATCGTTCATGACCTCTTCCATGGTGCTGATCGGCCCGGCCGGAATGCCCACCGCGACCAGCAGGTCTGTCCATTCCGTCTTGCCGCGCGCCTGGAATGCATCGTTCAGCGTGGCGCCCAGAAGAGCGCGATTGGACACACGCAAGTCATTGGATTTGAACCGCTCGTCGTCGGCTAGCTCCGGCTTCCCGATGCTCTGGCACAGGTCGCGCCACATCCTGGGGTTGGCCACACCGATATTGAACAGACCATCGTGCGCACGGAATGCACCGTAGGGAGCGATAACCGGATGGTCATTGCCAATCGGCACCGGCACTTGGCCCAAGCTGAGATATCGTTGTCCCTGAACGCAGAGCAGGCTGACGAGTCCACCCAGCAATGAGGTCTCCACGATCTGCCCTTGACCGGTCTTTTCGCGCTGAGTCAGCGCGGCTTGCACGCCGATGGCGGCCCACATGCCGGAGACCAGGTCGCCTAACGGAATGCCCACCCGCGTCGGTGACTCGGAGTCAGAACCAGTGATGCTCATGATTCCCGACATGCCCTGCGCGATCTGATCGACACTGCGCCAGGCAGCCCGCGGCCCCTTGCTGCCCATGCCGGTCACGCGCGCGCAAATCAGCCTGGGATTGATCTGCCGCAGATCCTCGAAGCCCAGCCCCATCTCTTCCATCGCGCCAGGCTTGAAGTTCTCGACCACCACGTCGGCCTGCAGGGCCATGTCGCGGATGAGCGTCAACCCCTGGGGATCGCGGAAATTGACAGCCAGACTGCGTTTATTGCGTCCGACACTGAGGTAGTACAGGCTGATGCCTCGATCGAACGGCCCCCATGAGCGAATCAGATCGCCGCCACCGGCGGGCTCAACCTTGGCGACGTCTGCGCCGAGGTCGCCAAGAATAGTGGTGCAGAACGGCCCGGCGAGCCAACGTGTCAGGTCCAGCACCTTGACGCCGTGAAGAGGAAGAGTCATCTGTAGTCTCCGCGCCGCAACGCCGACGCATGGTTCATCGTTAAGGCTTGTCGTTCCAGCGCGAGAGCCGGCCCGAGTTGGCCGTGGACGCAATAGACCGTTCGTGCGCCCCTTGCAAGTTAGCTACGTCCTCGTCGCTCCAGACGGGCTTATTCAGGAACTGCTTGGTCGTGACGATTGAATCGGCCGAGCATGCTTCGATGGCCGAGGCGTAGCGTTTCACTGCCTCATCCAGAGCGCCGCGCTGCACGGCTTCCGTGAGGAAACCGGAACGCAGCAACTCCTCGCCTTGCAGGGGCATTGCCGTCAGCAGCAGGCGCTTAGCCACGGCTGCACCCAGCATGCGCACGATGCGACGCATACCGGCCGCATAGAGGACGACGCCCAGCCGCGCGGTCAGCATGGCAATCCGAAGGTCCGAGACGCCGATCCGCAGATCGCAGCACAGTGCCAAATCGAGCCCCCCGCCATAAGCATTGCCGTTCATGGCGCACAGCGTGGGCAGCGGCAAGGCTTCTATCCGCTCCAGCAAGGCTTCCCAGCGCGCGTCGAGACCGGCGTAAAGCAAACTCGCGTCATAGCCCGAGCAAAAGCTGCGGTCTCCGCTGCCGCAGAAGACGAGAAGATGCAGCGACTTGTCGGCTTCGACGCGGTCCAGGTACTCATGCAGGACGGCCAAATGGGTCGGCGTGATCCGGTTGTGAGCGTCGGGATCGGCAAGGGCGATCGTGGCGCATCCCCCCGCAAGCTCCAGGCGCGGCGAACCCGGCGATGCAACAGCCACGGATGTCATTGCACCTTCATGCCCGTGCGCGCGACAACCTGCTCGTCGAGCATCTTGTCTTTCTGCAGCTTGGCGGCGAATGCCGCTTGCGGCGCGCCCCCAGGCGTCGCGCCAAGCGCCAGAACGCGTGCACGTACCTCGGGGTCGGCCAGTATCGTGGCCACTACCCCGTTCAGCTTGTTGACGATTGCCATGTCCGTGCCAGCCGGCGCCATGACTCCCACCCAAGTGGAATACGTGGCGTCCGGATAGCCCAGTTCTGCCAACGTCGGCACATCCGGCAGCGTGGGCCAGCGCGTCGCGCCGGTGAGTGCCAACGGATACAAGGCGCCGGAAGTGACATGGGGCAGTGCGCCGACGAGCGAGGAGATCACTATCGGGATCTGTCCACCTAGCGCATCCTGCAACGCGGGCGCCGCACCTTTATAAGGTACGTGCACCAACTGTATCTTCGCCGCTGCCATGAACAGTTCCATGGCGATGTGCACCGGCTGGCCGTAGCCTGCGCTGCCATACGAGATCGTATTCGGCTCTCTCTTGGCTGCGGCGACGAACTGCGCCAGTGTCTTATAGGGCGAATTTTTAGGCACCACCAGGATGGAGGGGCCGTCGGAGAGTTCCACCACGGGTACGAAGTCCCGCTCCGGCTGATACCCGGCGTCCGCGTAGATCAAGGGGTTCATGTTGTGATTGTTCGCGGTGATCAGCAAGGTGTAGCCGTCCGGCTTGGACTTGGCCACGTAATCGGAGGCGATGTTGCCGCCCGCTCCCGCGCGGTTCTCGACAACCACGTTCTGGCCCAATGCCATCCCCAACCGCTGGCCCACAGTGCGCGCCACCGAGTCGGCGCCTCCGCCAGCGGGTGTGATCACCACGAAGCGGATGGGCCGGTTCGGATAACCTTGCTGCGCCCTTGCCGTGGGCACAACCAATGCAGCGAGCAGGCCGGCGAGTTCGCGCCTGCGGATTGTGTGGAACGAAGTCATGCTTGCATCCTGGATCGTGGTGAGTGTTGACGGCCCGCGGAGCAGCCGGTTGCATCGAGATAGGACGCGGGAATGTGCGACGCGAATTCGGACAGCAGCGCAGACTGGATCGTCATATGGGTCCGCATCTTCAAGGACGCCTTCGCCGCCAACCCATCGATCACTGCATCGGCGATATCCTTGTGCTCGCGCGCTGAGACCTTGATGCGGGCGGGGCTGAGAAGGCGGAAGCGCCTGTAGGGGCTGAGACGATGGTTCAAGGCCGTTGCGGTCTCGCATAGATAGGCGTTGTGCGAGCCGCGGTAGATTAGTTCGTGAAAGAGCTGATTGGCATCGAAGTAGTCCGCAGGGTCGGTTTCCTTGGATTGCGAGAGAGCAATGCAGCGCTCGACGGCCTCGACAAGGGCCAGGCGCTCCGTACCTGACATGGATTCGGCCGCGAGCTTGGCGCACAGCGCTTCGAGTTCGACTTCCACATCGAACATTTGGACGATGCGTTGCAGCGGAATCGGCGTGACCACGGCGCGGCGCCCCCCCTGAAACTGCACCCAGTCGATGGCGGCCAGCTGAAGCAGCGCTTCGCGTACGGGGGTGCGCGACACACCGAACTTGCGGGCCAGCGCCTCCTCGTCAATCTGCTGCCCCGGCAGCAGGCTGCCTTCCAACAGACGCTGCTCGAGGTCGAGGCGGATCGCGGACGCGCAGCCGTGGCGTTGGCGCTGCTGCCGGGTGCGTTGGATCTCGGCGTGATCGCTGCCAGGGAAAGGCTCGCTATTTGGCATATAGAACTGGCAATTTGGTATACGAAATTTTCGCTATTGTACGAAACTTCCTCTATCGCATTTGACTTGAAGGGAGAGACCGGGTGCGCTGAACATGGAAGGTTCTGTCGCAATAAGCCAGCGCTGGTAACCTGCCGCTCGGTTTTGACGACAGGATGAAGGCGATGATGATCCAGGCACTGCGCATAGCGATCGAGCGGATGCACTACCCGCTGGAGGTGATGCTCCCGTGCGTTCG
This sequence comes from Burkholderiales bacterium, assembly GCA_025361305.1. Lineage (GTDB taxonomy): Bacteria > Pseudomonadota > Gammaproteobacteria > Burkholderiales > Burkholderiaceae_C > Ramlibacter. The sequence continues at coordinate 1,640 of JANYAN010000060.1, read as the reverse complement.
CTGGTATGCGGCCTATCCGCTGAGCCTGCGTCACATTGAGGAGATGATGGCCGAACGCGGCGTGGCCGTCGATCACGCCACCGTGCATCGCTGGGCGATCAAAATCCTGCCGGTGCTCGCCGCGCGGCGCTTTCTGGAGCGCGCCATCGATCTGCAAGACTGACTCCGGCGCTGAAATCGGAATGCGCCAGATCGAGTATCTCAACAACATCGTCGAGCAGGACCATCGGGTCATCAAACGCATCGTGCGACCCATGCTGGGATTCAAGACATTTCGCTGCGCGCGCGTGCTCATCGCGGGGATCGAGACGATGCACATGATCCGCAAAACGCAGCTCGATGTTCCCGAAGGCCAAGCCTCGTCCGCAGCCAGCCAGTTCTACTCCCTGGCTTTTTGAGCAGCAGCAGGCTCAGCGGTTTGCTGAGCCTCATCGCCTTATTGCGACAGAACCCCCAGGGCGAACCACCTGGTCCAGGACGCCGCTTTCGCAACCGCGTTGGCAGTCGCATGGTCCGGCCGGCGGGAGTTAAACGGTACGGGCGGCTCACATCAAAATGATGTCGTACTGCTCCTGCCCCATCGCGGCTTCGCTTTGCAGCGACACCGACTTGCCGATGAACTCGCTCAGGCCCGCCAGGTGCTGGCTTTCTTCGTCGAGAAAAAGTTCGATCACTTTGGGCGACGCGACAACACGGAACTCGCGCGGGTTGAACTGCCGTGCCTCGCGCAAAATCTCGCGAAAGATGTCGTAGGCCACACTGCGTGCGGTCTTGACTATGCCGCGTCCCTGACACACCGCGCAGGGTTCGCACAACATATGGGCCAACGATTCGCGCGTGCGTTTGCGCGTCATCTCGACCAGGCCGAGTTGCGAAAACCCGGCCGCCGTGGTCTTGACGCGGTCGCGCGCGAGCTGCTTGCGGAACTCCCCCAGAACCGCGTCGCGGTGATCCTCGCGCACCATGTCGATGAAGTCGGCAATGATGATGCCGCCCAGGTTGCGCAAACGCAGCTGCCGCGCGATCGCCTGCGCCGCTTCCAGGTTGGTCTTGAAAATCGTGTCGTCGAAATTACGGGCACCGACAAACCCGCCGGTGTTTACATCGACCGTGGTCAGCGCCTCGGTCTGGTCCACGATCAGGTAACCGCCCGACTTCAGTTCCACCCGGCGACCCAGCGCCTTGGCGATCTCTTCGTCCACGCCGTACAAATCGAATATCGGCCGCTCGCCTTTGTAGTGCTGCAGTTTTTCGGTGCTCGAGGGCATGAATTCGCGTCCGAACGCCTGCAATATGTCGAACTGCTCGCGCGAATCCACCTTGATCGACTGCGTGGCATCACCCGATAAATCGCGCAACACGCGTTGCAACAGGCTCAGGTCCTGGTGCAGCAGCGACAAGGGCGGCAGACGGGTTGCCGCGTTTTTGATACGGGCCCAGGCCTTGCGCAGATAGGCGATGTCCTCGGACAACTCGGCGTCGCTGGCGTCCTCACCGTTGGTGCGCAGGATGAAGCCGCCGCCTTCAGCTTGCGTCAGGGTTTGCAGACGTGCCCGCAGTTCATCGCGCTGGTTAGGGGTGATTTTTTGCGATACACCGACATGGTCGTCCTGCGGCAAAAACACCAGCAGGCGCCCGGC
>JANYAN010000018.1 GCA_025361305.1 Burkholderiales bacterium | reverse complement strand
TCGTAGATCGCCTTGAGCTTGAGCACCTCGCGCACATCGGGTTCTTCGCGAAACAGCTTGCTCATGGCCGAACGCATCACACGGTCGGCGTCGGATTCGAGCCGATCGATTTCCTCGCAGGTCTTCAGGGCAGCCTCTGCGGTGGCGGGGTCGGCCAGCCGGCCGATCAGCCCCACCGCGTCTTTCACCCTTTCGCAGCATTTGACGCTCAGGTCGGTGAGCCGGGTGATCTCGTCGTTGACGGCACGCACGTCATAGAGGGCCATGGTCTCGGCCGAATCCTGGATCAGGTCGGCCACGTCGTCCATCGTATTGATCAGCGTGTGGATCTGGTCGCGATCGATCGGGGTGATGAAAGTCTTGTGGATCAGCCGGTTGACGTCGTGGGTGACGCGGTCGGCGGCGCGCTCGGCGTTATCCACATCGCGGTTGTACTGCTCGCGCAGGTGCGGGTCGCTGTAGTTGGCCACCAGCTGCGAGAAGGCATGCGCCGCCTCGACGATCCGTTCGGCGTGCTGGTTGAACATTTCAAAAAAATTGCCTTCACGCGGCATCAACTTGCCAAACAGCATCGCGGCTCCTGGGAATATGCGGGGGGTCTCGAGACTGCGCGAAGTTTAACCGCCGGCCCTGCGTCAGCCGGCCGCAAGGGCTCTTCGAGGTAAAACAAGGCAAACGGATCGTCTGCAGCAAAAGAGGAATTGAAGCGAAAGTCATGAGCGAATTATCGGGAGAACGGGCCCCCAGCGGTGACTTGGCGCTGCTGTACGCCGACGACGCCCTGCTCGTGCTCGACAAGCCGGCTGGCCTGTTGAGCGTCCCCGGCCGCGGCCCCGACAAGCAGGACTGCCTGGCGGTGCGGGCCCAGGCGGTTTTCCACGACGCGCTGGTCGTGCATAGGCTGGACATGGCGACCTCGGGTCTTTGGCTGATGGCGCGCGGCGCCAACGTCCAGAGGCAGCTGAGCATCGCTTTTGCCCAGCGCGCTGTGCAAAAGCGCTATGTCGCGGTGGCTGCAGGCTATCTGGCCGCGCCGGCGGGTGACGATGGCTGGGGCCAGATCGACCTGCCGATTGCCGCCGATTGGCCGAACCGGCCACTGCGGCGCGTCGACTACGACCAAGGCAAACCCAGTACGACCCGCTGGCGGGTGCTCTCTTACGATGACCGGGCAGGCACCACCCGGCTCGAGCTGGAGCCAGTGACGGGCCGCTCGCACCAGCTGCGGGTGCACCTGCAGGCGCTGGGCCATCCCATCCTGGGCGACCCCTGGTACGCCCCGGCGGCAGTGCAGGCGCTGGCGCCACGCCTGCTGCTGCATGCCAGCGGCTTGCGGCTGCAGCACCCGCTCAGCGGCAAGGCGCTGGATTTCTTGCTGCCACCACCGTTCTGACGCCGCCGCCGCTACGATGGCGGCATGGACGCACACATCACCATCCTGACGGGGGCCTCGCGCGGCATGGGGCTGGCCATGGCAATGCAGCTGATCGACGCCGGACACAACCTGCTTTGCATCTCGCGCAAGACCAGCGACGAACTCGCCGGCCACGCCAAAGCGAAGGGAGTTCGCTGCGAACAATGGCCGCAGGACCTGACGCGGCCCGAGACTGCCGCCGCACGGCTGGAAACCTGGCTGACTTCCCTGCCCCAGGAAGAGCTTGCCTCGGTAACCCTGATCAACAACGCCGGCATGCTGCCGCGCATCGCCACCCTGGCTGCCATTCCTGCGGCCGAACTGGCCGATGCGATGCGGGTCGACCTGGAAGCCCCCATGTTGTTGACGTCAGCTTTCCTGCGCGTCACGGCCGGCTGGAAGGCGACGCGCAAGATTCTCAATATTTCTTCCGGTCTGGGGCGGCGGCCGATGGCTTCCCAGGCACCCTATTGCGCCGCCAAGGCGGGAATGGACCATTTCAGCCGCTGCGTGGCGCTGGAAGAGGCGGGTCGGCCCAACGGCGCACTGATCTGCTCGCTGGCCCCGGGGGTGATCGACACCGACATGCAGGCCCAGCTGCGAAGCGCCGACCTGGCTGAGTTCCCGGATATCGCCAACTTCATCGCCCTGAAGGACAAGGGTGCGCTCAGTTCCCCGCACGACGCTGCGGCCAAGGTGCTCGCGTTTCTGGCGCGGCCCGATTTCGGGGCCAACCCGGTTGCTGATATTCGTGACTAGGGGCTTGTCAGTTGGCTGTTGGGCCCGCGCAGTACAGTTGATCGTTCAGTACACAGGAGCCCGTCATGAATCGTGAAGTCGTTATTGTCAGCGGTGTGCGCACTGCCATCGGAACCTTTGGCGGAAGCCTCAAGGATGTGCCGCCTACCCAGCTGGGCGCGATCGTCGTCAAGGAGTCGCTGGCACGCGCCGGTGTCTCGGGCGGCGAGGTCGGCCACGTGGTGTTTGGCCATGTGGTGAACACCGAGCCGCGCGACATGTACCTGTCGCGCGTGGCGGCGCTGGAGGGAGGCTGTGCCGAGGGCACGCCGGCTTTCAATGTCAACCGGCTCTGCGGCTCGGGCCTTCAGGCCATCGTCTCGGCCGCCCAAGCCATCACGCTGGGCGACTGCGACATCGCCATTGGCGGCGGCGCCGAAAACATGAGCCGCGCGCCCTACGCCAGCCTGGCCAGCCGCTGGGGCCTGCGCATGGGCGACGCCAAGCTGATCGACATGATGGTCGGCGCGCTGCACGACCCGTTCCACAACATCCACATGGGCGTCACGGCAGAGAACATCGCAGCCAAGTGGGGCATCACGCGCGAAGACCAGGACCGGCTGGCGGTCGAAAGCCACAACCGCGCCGAGCGTGCCGTGCAGAGCGGCCGCTTCACCGAGCAGATCGTGCCCGTGATGCTCAAGAGCCGCAAGGGCGAGGTGGCCTACGCCACCGACGAACACTTCCGACCCGGCGCGACGATGGATGACCTGGGCAAGCTCAAGCCGGTGTTTGCCAAGGAAAACGGCACCGTCACCGCGGGCAACGCATCGGGCATTAACGACGCGGCCGCCGCCGTGGTGCTGATGGAGCGCAGCGTGGCCGACAAGCGCGGCATCAAGCCGCTGGCGCGCCTGGTGGCCTATGCCCATGCGGGAGTCGATCCCAAGTACATGGGCATCGGCCCCGTGCCCGCCACGAAAAAGGCGCTGGAGAAGGCCGGCCTCACCGTGAAGGATCTGGACGTGATCGAAGCCAACGAGGCTTTCGCCGCACAGGCCTGCGCGGTAACGCGCGATCTGGGCCTGGACCCGGCCAAGGTCAACCCCAATGGCTCGGGCATTTCGCTGGGCCATCCGATCGGCGCCACCGGCGCGCTGATTACCGTCAAGGCACTCTACGAACTGCATCGCATTGGCGGGCGCTACGCGCTGGTGACGATGTGCATCGGCGGCGGCCAGGGCATCGCGGCGATTTTCGAACGGCTCTGAGCCTGTGCCAACGCAGGATGGCCTGCTGGCCGGTGTCCGCGTCCTGGATTTCGGGCGCTTCATTGCGGGCCCCTATTGCGCCGCCCTGCTGGGCGACCATGGCGCCGACGTGATCCGGGTGGAGCGGGTGGCAGGCGGCGAAGACCGCTGCGTGCCGCCCGTCCTCGAAAGCGGTGAAGGCGGCATGTACCTTCAGATGAACCGCAACAAGCGCGGCCTGACGCTGGACCTGGCCTGCGCCGAGGGCCGGAACATCGTGCGCCAGCTGGTGGGCGGCGCCGACGTGGTGGTCGCCAATCTGCCGCCCGCCACACTGCGCAGCCTGGGACTCGACTGGGGCAGTGTCCATGCACTGAATCCGCGCACCGTGCTGGTGGTTGCAACGGCCTATGGCTCCTCCGGGCCTTACGCACAGCGGCCTGGCTTCGACTCGGTTGGGCAGGCAATGAGCGGTGCGATGTATATGTCGGGCTTGCCCGACGCACCGGTGCGAGCCGGCGTGAACTATGTTGACATCGCCACGGCCCAGGCCTGCGCCTTTGGCGCGCTGGCGGCGCTATGGGCACGTGAGCGCAGCGGAGAGGGGCAGCTGGTGGAGGGCTCGTTGCTGCGCTCGAGCCTGGTCCACAGCAACTCAATCCTGATCGAGCAGGCCGTAAGGTCGCCCAGTCGCGTGCCGCAGGGCAATCGGGGCTACCTCGCGGCGCCGGGTGATTTGTTCCGCGCCAGCACCGGGTGGCTGGTGGTCCAGGCCATCGGCCAGGCGATGTTCGAGCGCTGGTGCGCCATGGTCGGTCAGCCGCAACTGAAGGACGACCCGCGCTTTGCAAGCGACGAGGCGCGCGGCCTGAACAGCGCCGCGGTCAGCGCGATCATGGCGCCGTGGTGCGCGGCGCGCACGCGCGAGGAGGTACTGGCGGCGCTGGCCGAGGCCAGGATTCCTGCCAGCCCGGTGTACAGCCCCCAGGAGGCGCTGGACGACCCTCACGTCAAGGCCGCCGGCCTGTTGCCGTTGCGAGGCTATGGTGATGGGCCCCAGACCTATCCGCTGGCGCCCCACCCTGTCGATCTGTCGCAGACACCGGCCACGTTCCGCCGCCCCGCTCCGCAGCTGGGCGAGCACACCGATGAGATCCTGGGCGAACTGGGCTACACGGTGGAGCAGATCACTGGGCTGCGAGATCGGGGCGTTGTCTAGTAGCTGCGCCCTGGAAACCACCCGCCCGATAGGTCAGAACCAGCGTGTCGCGGTGACCCCCGCCCGCCAGCGGCTGGATGGGCGTGGACTCATGGATTACGCGCTCGTCATCCAGCAGCAGCAGGCTCCACGGCGTGGTCAATGTGAAGCGCTGGCCTGCGGGGCCGTCGGCCGCGAATACGCGGGTCTCGCCGCCCTTGATGCCGTCGCGGTCGACCAGGAACACTGCCACCAGATCGACGCCGTCCCGATGCGCGCCCTCCGGCGTCGGTCGGCCTATTCCATCCGTGGTGTCGATGCGGAACTGGTGCGCCTCCACATACCAGGGCTGCGCGCCCTTGAGCGAAGAGCAAACCTCGCCGATCGCGCACAACAGCTGGTTCCACGCCCGCGCGCCAGCCGTCGCAGGCGCAACGGGTTCGAACCAGCGTTGCATGCCACCATGCAGCGCGTTGTATTCCACCGGTTGCCAGTGGGCGCGGTGCGGCGCAGGCACGGCGTCGCCATCACGGACCACATAGCAGGCGTGGCGGCGTCGACGATAGCGGCCGCCATCGCGCAAGTACGCGTCGGGCGGCAGGTCGTTCCAGCTGGCGCGCAAGGCATTGAGTTCGTCCGGCTTGCAGCCGGACAGTTCGCTGACGCCCGACGCACTGAGCACGGCGTAGCCCTGGCGGCGCAGCACGGCCGGCAACTGCGCCGGGTTCGTCAACTCGGGGGCGAGAGTCGTCATGTGATCCAACGCCTCAGGGCTCGATCTTGACTTCTTTCCAGAACGCAACCCGGCCCTTGACGATGTCGGCGTCGTCCTTGGGCTCAGGGTAGAACCAGGCCGCGTCCGGATTCATCTCGCCTTTGACAATCAGTGAGTAGTAGCTGGCCTGTCCCTTCGAGGAAGAAGACGTCTTGTGGTTGCTGAAGGTGATGTATTCGCGGTTGAGCGAGCTCTCGGGGAAATAGTGGTTGCCGTCCACGACCACGGTGTCGTCGCTCTGCGCGATGATCGCGCCGTTCCAGGTGGCTTTCATGGGCCCGGTCTCCTTATGCGGGTGCGTGCAACCAGTGCACGCTGAACAGGCCTGCGTCGTCGGTCCAGACCGATCCTGGCCTGAAGCCTGCACGCTCTGCCAGCATGCGCAGGCCATCGATGGTGAATTTGTATGAGTTCTCGGTGTGCAGCGTTTCGCCTTCGTCGAATTCGTGCCGTTCACCCGACAGCGTCACGTACTGCTGGCAGCGGCTGACGAGGTGCATCTCGATTCGCTGCAGCGGGGCGTTGTAGAACGCGCTGTGGGCGAACCGCTGCGGCACGAAGTCCGTGCCCAGCTCGCGATTGGCTCGCTCCAGCAGATTCAGGTTGAACGCCGCCGTGACGCCCTGGGCATCGTTGTAAGCCGCATGCAGCACGGCCGGATCCTTGATCAGGTCGGCCCCCAGCAGCAGCGCGCCGCCACGCAGCACCTGGCAGGCCACCTGCAGGAAATGCAGGGCCTCCCGCGGCGTGAAATTGCCGATCGTCGAGCCGGGGAAGAATCCAACGCGACGTCCGCCACCGGGCAGGCTGGCCGGCAGAAGCAGGCGCTGGGTGTAGTCGGCCGTGACCGGCAGCACGTCCAGCGCGGGATAGTCAGCGCGCAGCGCCGCGGCGCACGTGCCCAGGTGCTCGGCGGAGATGTCAATCGGCAGGTAACGGGCTGGCCGATCCATCGCATCGAGCAGCAATCGCACCTTGGTGAGCGACCCGGCGCCGAATTCGACCATCTCGGCCCGAGGCCCGATCTGTGCCGCGATGTGCTGTGCGTGGGCCGACAGGATGGCGGTTTCGGCGCGGGTCGGGTAGTACTCGGGCAGGGTGCATATCCGGTCGAACAGGCGCGAGCCCTGCACGTCGTAGAAATACTTGGGCGAAATGCTGCGCGGGCGCTGCGCGAGCGCCTCTTTCAGGTCATGGGCAAAACCGCCGTCTGCGCCCGTCCCGACCAGCGTCGCGGGGCCTGTCACTGCGAGGCTGACCGTCAAGACGCGAGGTCCCTGGCCAGGCGCAGCCCCGAGAACTGCCACCGCGCGGCGGGTGGAAAGAAATTGCGGTAGCTGGGCCGCACATGCCCGGCCGGCGTCGCCAGACTGCCGCCGCGCAGGACAAGCTGGCCGACCATGAACTTGCCGTTGTATTCGCTCACTGCCCCCGCCAGGGGCCGGAATCCGGGATAGGGATCGTATGAGGAGCGCGTCCACTGCCACACATGGCCGATCATCTCGCGCACGCCCGGCGCGTCGAACGCCGCCTCCCACTCGAACTCGGTGGGCAGGCGCGCCCCACACCATTGCGCATACGCTGCCGCTTCGTAGAAACTCAGCTGGCTGACTGGCTGGGCAGCATCCAGCGGCCGTACACCGGCCATCCCAAACACCTGCCAGTGTTCGGCGGGGGCTCGCGGGTCGCCCGGAGCCAGCCAGTACACGGGATGCGTCCAGCCGCCAGCCTGCACAGCGGCCCAGCCATCCGAGAGCCATAGCGAAGGGCGCTGGTAGCCGCCATCGGCGATGAACAGGGCGAAATCGCCACAACTCACCAGCCGGTCGGCAATGCAATAAGGCTGCAGTAAAACCGCGTGCCGTGGCGTTTCATTGTCAAAAGAAAATTCCGCTGCGCCGTGGCCCACATGCTCCTGCCCGCCAGGCCGCTCTATCCATTGAAGCTCGGGCGGTGCGCAAGCCAGCCGCAGCGCGGGCGTTTCCACTGGCTGGCAAGCCGGCAGCAGCGGGTTGCACGAAAACGCGTGCAGGATATCGGTGAGCATCAGCTCTTGATGCTGTTGCTCATGGTTCCAGCCCAATTCGATCAGCGGCTGGGCAGCCTGCCAGGCGTCGTCGGACGCGTTGGCTACGAAGTTTTTCAGCGCCAAATCGACGTGCTCGCGGTAGGCCAGCACTTCGTCCAGGCCCGGCCGGGTCAGCAAGCCGCGCCGGGGCCGGGGGTGGCGCGGGCCCAGCGACTCGTAATACGAATTGAAGAGGTGGAAAAATCGCGCGTCGAACGCGCGATAGCCGGGCGCATGCGGCTGCAAGACCACAGCTTCGAAAAACCAGCTGGTGTGGGCCAGGTGCCATTTTGTCGGGCTGGCGTCGGGCATGGACTGCACGCACTGGTCTTCGACCGAAAGCGGCGCGGCCAGTGCGAGGCTGTGCGCCCGCACCGCGCCAAGGCGGGAAGCCACCCGTCCGCGCCGTGCAGGCGCCGGGTCTTGCGTGAAGGCAGGCGACGCAGTTGCTGACATGCGATTTATTACAGCACAAGCAAATGGACTTGTCCCCGGTCAGGTCGGCGCTGCCAGCACCATGCCGGCGGCGCGCAGCCGCGTGGCATAGGGCGCGCCCAGACCGCTGGCCGGGGTCATCACGCCGCCGGTGCCGGCGGCGGTTGGCAACTGATCGTGGTCGCGCACCAGGGTGAGTGCCGCCTCGCAGACGAACTTGGTGGTGGCGCGGTTGCCAGGGTCACCGCTGTCGCTGATGCGCCCGCGCACCTGCTTGCCCGTGGCCGTCGTCCCGACAAGCTCGCAGCGGAAGGATCCGCCGTCCATGGTTGCCTGGGACGGACCGCTGCCGGGCTTGAGGGCCAG
>JANYAN010000540.1 GCA_025361305.1 Burkholderiales bacterium | reverse complement strand
TGCGGCTGGTGCAAGGACAAGTGGGGCCTGTCGTGGCAGATCACGCCACGGGCCCTTACAGACGCGATCGCCGATCCTGACCGTGCGGCGGCCAAGCGCGCCTTCGAGGCGATGATGCAGATGAAAAGGATCGACATCGCCGCTATCGAAACGGCACGTCGCGGCTGAAGCCGCTCTTGTCATGCCCTGGAAACCGGCTCGTACGCTGCTCACGGGTCCGTTGTTCGATCGGGCCCGCAAGGCGTTGCCTGCGCTGTCGGCCACCGAGCGCGAGGCGCTTTCAGCGGGTGACGTCTGGTGGGACGCGGCGCTGTTTTCGGGCAACCCGGACTGGAACCAGCTGCTGTCGTCGCCGCAACCGCGTTTGAGCGAGGAGGAGCACGCCTTCCTTGACGGCCCGGTACAGGAGCTCTGCGCCTTGGTCGACGATTGGCGCGTCAGCCAGGAGGGCGACCTGCCGCCGGAGGCATGGGCCTACCTGAAGCGCCACAAGTTTTTCGGAATGATCATTCCGAAGCGCTACGGTGGACTGGGCTTTTCCGCCTACGTCCATGACCAGGAAGGGGTGTGAGTGGACGTCGATCCCGCCAAGGTCTTTAAGTTCGAGGATGCGCAGAGCTTCCATCAATGGCTCGGCGCCAACCATCGCAGCCAGAGCGAGGTCTGGATCAAGATTCACAAAGTGGGTTCGGGGCTGAGGTCGATCACACCCAAAGAGGCCATCGACGTGGTGCTCTGCTGGGGCTGGATCGACGCAATACGCAAGGCATACGACGGCAAGAGCTACCTGCAACGCTACACGCCTCGGGGCAGCAAGAGCATATGGAGCCAGATCAACGTCGCCAATGTCGCGCGTCTGATCGATGGGGGCCGGATGACCGCCCACGGGCTCAAGCAGGTTGAACTGGCGAAGGCCGACGGCCGCTGGGATCGCGCCTACGCGAGCGGCAGAGCCATGGCGCTCCCCGAAGACCTGCTCGCGGCCGTGGCCACCGAACCCAAAGCCAGGAAGACCCTGGCAAAGCTGAACGCGCAGAATCGGTTTGCGCTTGCCTTCCGCCTGCACAACATGAAGACCGAGGCCGGCCGAAAGAAGAAGATCGCGACCTTCGTGCAAATGCTCAAGAGCGGCGAGACGATTTACCCGCAGACCTTGAAATAAGCCGTGGCTCGATGCCACAGAACCAGGAGCACCCCTTGCGCATCCTGCTGGCCACTGTTGGCTCACGTGGCGACGTGCAGCCCATGCTGGGCCTGGCGCAGGCGTTGGCCGCCCGCGGCCATGTGGCCGTCATCGCGGCGCCGGCCAACTTCGAAGCCTGGGTGCGGTCGCAAGGCTTCGAATTCGCGCCGCTCGGCACCGACGTCCAGGCCTTCCTGAATGCCAATACCGGTGTATTGACTGGCAATGTGTTCGCCGGCCTGGCCACCATCAAACGCTACTTTGCCGACGAGATTCCATTGTGGGCGCGGCAAGCGGCGCAAGCAGCACACGGCGCTGACGCTGTGCTGTGGGCCGGCCTGGCCATCGTCGTGCCCTCGGTCTGCGAGCACTTGCGCCTGCCGGCGATCGGCGTCAACTACAGCACCTGCCTCTTCCCGTCCGGCATGCACCCGCCGCCCACGATTTCCCGGCACGGCCTGCCGCGCTGGATCAATCGGCTATTGTGGCAATTGAACCGCCTCGTGGCGGAGCGGATGATGGGCAAGCCCGTCAATGCCGCGCGCGCAGACATGGGCCTGCCGCGCGTCGATTTCCGTGACCATATCTACAACAGCGGGGAGTTCGCGCTGGCGATGGACGAGCTGCTGTTCCCGCCCGACCCGGCCTGGCCGCCGGAGCGCTTTCGTTACGCCAACTACATCTTCTTCGACGATCCGGCGCCGCTGGATGCAGAGCTTCAAGCCTGGCTGGCCGATGGCGAGCTGCCCGTTTTTGTCGGCTTCGGCAGCATGTCGGGCCAGGGCATAGACAAGGCCGCGAAGGTCATCGTCGATGGCGTTTCGGCAACCGGCCGGCGTTGCATCGTCGGCGCCGGGTGGGCCGGCCTGGGCGGCCAGGGACGGCTGCCTGAGGGCTGGCGCGTGGTGCGCGACGCACCGCATGCGCTGCTGTTTCCGCGCATGGCAGCGGTGGTGCATCACGGCGGCGCGGGCACCACGGCGCAGGTGCTGCGCGCCGGCGTGCCGCAAGTGATACTGCCGCTATTCATGGATCAATTCCATCACGCTCACCGGCTCCACCTGGCAAACCTCGTGCCGCGGCCGGTGCCGATGGAGCGCGTCACCGCGCCGGCACTGGCCGACGCGATCAACGTTGCACTGGCGCTGCCTACGCTGCCGCGCGAAGCCGTGGCGCAGCGACTGCGTGCCAGCGATGGGCGCGGCGCCATCGTGGATCGGGTGGAGGCGATGT